>JANNYT010000028.1:0-2037 GCA_031410255.1 Novosphingobium sp.
CCAGGGCGGGATGGACTGGGTCTGCTGGGGCGCGCCGTTCGATGATGTCGAGTGGATCCGCTCGGACAATCACCAGGGCGCCCGCCTCGCCACCGCGCATCTGCTCGCGGGCGGCTATCAGCGGATCGTCTGCATCGGCTCCGAAACCTCGCCCCAGCGGCAGTTCCGCGAACGCTGGGAAGGCTATGCCGAGGAAATGCGCGCCGCCGGGCTCGAACCGGTCTTGGCGACGATCGAAAAAGGCCTGCCGCGCGAAGAGCAAGGCCGCCGCGCCGTCGCCAGCCTGATCGATAGCGGCACGCCGTTTGACGCGCTGTTCGCAGTCTGCGACCCGATTGCGCTGGGCGCGCTGGACGAACTCCACGCCCGCGGCCTCGCCGTGCCCGGCCAGATCGGCCTCGTCGGGTTCGACGGGATCCGCGCCGGCGCTTACTCCGCCCCGCCGCTCAGCTCGGTCGAGCCCGATTTCCGCGCGGCCGGCGAAATGATGGTCGACAAGCTGCTCGCCGGGATCGCCGGCACTCCGCACGAACAGCGCCGCGTGCCAGTGCGGCTGGTCGAGCGCGGCAGCTCGGTGCGCTGATCTTCTTCGCGGCGCACGCGGAACGAAATCGCGCGCCGCCGGTTATGGCTCTGTAGCCCCGCTTCCGGCGGGCACCAGGAGTGAACCGATGCACAAATTCGCCATCGCCGCCGCCGTCGCCGCCGCGCTGTTCGGGACTGCTGCCACCGCGCAGATGACCACCGAGCGCACCACCATGCAGACCCCGGTCGGCACCCGCACCACGACTACCCAGACGATGAACCACCCGATGGGCACGATGACCCGCCAGCGCACCACGGTCCGCACCCGCACCACCCATACCCGCCATCACGGCATGGCGGTGGGCAAGCGCCACTGCAAAACCTGGTGGAAGCAGGGCCGCAAGATGCGCAGCTGCAAGGTCATGGCGCGCCACAGATAATTCGCATCTGAACCGGACTGCGCAAACCCCTCCCGTGCACCCGGATCAGCGAAGCGCGGTGGCAGCAATGCCGCCGCGCTTCATTTTTGTGCGCGGAACCTGACAAACCTCACAGGGTCCAAAGCGCCCAAAAACTCCGCGCATCAGCCAGCCCCGCCGCGCGCCAGAAAGTCACCGCTGGCCGCCAGCAGCGAGGCTTGCTCGGCCGCGCTGGCCAGGCCAAAGGCGGCGCGGCGGTACAGCTCAAGCCGCTGCGCCCGCGCGCTGGCCACACTTTCGGCGGCGGCTTCTAATCCGGCGACCTCTGCTGCGGTCAGGCTGCGCGCATATCCGATAACATCGGGGCCATCCTCGTCGTCATCCGCGCCGGGCTCATCCGTCTCCGGATCGATCAGCGGCGCGATCAGTTCCGCCTCCTCCAGCACGTCGATCCGGTATTTCTGGCCCTCCCAGTCCGCAGGCGCGGGCCAGTTGGTCAGCCAGCATTCCAGCGCCGGGTCCCACCACTGCTCGTACAGCCCCACCTCGAGCACTTGCGCCTCGGTCATCAGTTCGCCGTGCTGATCGATCTCGGGCGGCAGCGGCGGCGCGATCTGCGCCGCGTCCGCCTCGGCCTCCATCGGCGGAGCATCGAGCGCCTCACCGCGCACGACCCGGTCGAGCGCCCCCTCCCAATCATCCAGCACCGCGTCGCACACCGGCGATGGCTCGCGGCTGAGCGACGCGCGGTTCTGCGCGATCAGCCCCAGCAGCAGGCGGTTATCGTAATGCCGCGTCTCCCCCACCAGCTCGCCGTGATAATAGATCTGCCGCACTTCGCCGTGGAGCGCGCGGTCCCACGCGGTCTCGACCAGGTGCTCCCCCGCCAGCACCCGCGCCGCATCCCACGCCTGCGCAAACCCGCGCGCATCAGCCCGCCGCCGCAGCGCATAAGCCGTCTCCCGGCTCATCCCCACCGCCCGCGCCGCAGCCTAAACCGAGCCCGAATAAGCAAGCGCCTCCAGAAACCCCCGCTGGCGTTCGGGGGTCCAGCCATCATCACGGTGGCGCGTGGGGGCAAGCGGCGAGGTTT
>JANNYT010000029.1:0-4467 GCA_031410255.1 Novosphingobium sp.
GCTCCGGCTTCGGCCGGGCTGCGCATATCCGGGCGGCTGACGATTTCCATCAAGGCGACGCCCGAGCGATTGAGATCGACGTAGGACATGGTCGGGTGCTGATCGTGCATCAGCTTGCCGGCGTCCTGTTCGATATGGATCCGCTCGACCCCGATTGTCTTGGTGCTGCCAACCGGATCCTTCTCATCCAGCACCACGTCGACCGCGCCTTCGCCGACTATCGGGTGGTACAGCTGGCTGATCTGGTAGCCCTGGGGCAGATCGGCGTAGAAATAATTCTTGCGGTCAAACCGCGACCAGGCGTTGATCTTGGCGCCCATCGCCATGCCGGTGCGGACCGCCTGACGGACACATTCGCGGTTAAGCACCGGCAGCATGCCAGGCATCGCGGCATCGACCAGGCTGACCTGCGTGTTCGGCTCGGCCCCGAACGCGGTCGCCGCGCCCGAAAACAGTTTGGACTGCGAAGTGATCTGCGCATGGACTTCGAGGCCGACAACGACCTCCCATTCGCCGGTGGCGCCGCGGATGCGATAGCTGGTTTCGGTCATAACGATTTAGGGTCCGGAGTGGTCAGTTAGGGTCAGCGACTGCGCGCGGCAGCGATGCGCATCAGCTCATAGGCCGGGCGCAGCCGGATTGCGACAAATTCGCGCAGGCCCGCATATTTGCCGTAATAGCGGTTGGACGAGATTGTGATCGGCGATCCTGGCGTGATGCCGAACGGCGGCAGGCCGAGCGCCACTGGCCGGTAGCCGAGCATGCCCATCGGGCGCGCGCTGTCCGATGGATTGTGCGTGCCGCGGTGCCACACTGACGACAACCGCAGCAGGATATCGCCCGGCTCCATCGTCGGCTGCTCGGCCTTGCGGTCTAGCCGGGCTTTGCGGAACTGCGCGTAATTCTCACCCAGCAGCTGGGTCCCGGCGATCAGCGCCATCGCCCCGTTGGCGGGGCTGGTCGGCACCAAGGCGATGTTCACCACCCAAGTCTGTTCGGCCAGATTGGTGTCAGGGTGATAGTTCTGTGCATGGCTTTTTGGCATCGCCAGGTTACCGGCCATCCGCACCAGTTCCATCGGCTCACCCGCCAGCTGCGAAATCAGGTCGGCCAGCCCGGCATGCTCCGCCGCCTCAACCAATTCGAGCGAAGGCCCGCCAGGTTTGACGTTCAGATGGCCTTCGATGTGCCCGCCGCCGGTGAAGCTCCACCCGGCTTCCTGCAGCCGCGCATATTCGGCCAGGATCGCCTCACCATAACGCAGGGCGGCGTCCGCTGGCAGCAACCCGCGCAGCACGCAAAAGCCGTCAGTGTCCATCGCCACACGCACTTGCGCGACAGCCGCAGCGTCAGCGTTCGGGGTCAGCGTGATCAGCTTCACAGGTTCTCAATTCCGTAAAAATGCGCAGCAATGGGCGCTGATTTCAAGTGAATTTATGGCGGGAAACCTAGCGGGATTTCGCAGGCTTCACAAGACCTGCGCCGCCTTCCGCCGCGACCATTGCCGCGCTGGCTCCTCGATCAGCCGCCAGCTCCAGTGCGCCGCCAGCAGGCACGCCGCGATCATGCCCAGTTGCACCGCCAAGGCTGGCAGCAGCGGCAGATCGACCGCTTTAATCGGAATATCGCCCTGCCAAGCATAGCGCGCCAGCGGCCGCGGCGTATAGCGCGAGGCGAGCAGAAACAGGTCGGCGATCCGCGCCAGCACCATCACGTGGGTCATGTACAGGCTGTAGGATATCGTCCCCAGCCACAGCCATTCGCGGCGCAGCAGCACCCGGCTGAGCGGGCCGGACTGGTGCGCGAAGACGAACACTACGGCGGCGGACATCACGCAGATCAGCGGTACGAACGGGCTGTCGCCTACAAACCAGATAAACAGGATGAGCGCGGCGAGTGATCCGGCCTCAAGCAGCCAGACCAGCGGCAATGCGGTCCCGCCGCGCCGCTGATAGGTTGCCCAGCAGGCCAGACCAGCGGCGAAGCCAGCGAGCCCGCGCAGCAGCGCATTGGTCAGCCCCAGCTGATCCAGCCCGGCAAATTGCAGCGCCAGTGCGGCGAGCCCCAGCGCTATAAACCCCGCGAGGCCAATGCGCCGCGCGCGGAACGCCAGCACCGCCAGCGCATAAAGCAGCAGCTCGATCGAGATGCTCCAGCTTACTCCGTTGTAATAGTTATGCTTCAACGGAAAATAGCCGTCGAGCAGCAGCACCGCGCGCAGCAGGTGTCCCGGCGAATGGACCTCGCTGAACGGCGCACGCAGGTTGAGCCCGCCCGAACCAAAGCCCCAGGCCGCCAGCTCCAGCGCCAGATAGGCCGCGACCATCACGTAATGCAGCGGCAAGACCCGGCCCAGCCGCAGCACCGCGAACTTCGCCGCCGAATAGCCGGAGGCCAGCCGCTCGCCGTAACTCGCCGCAATTACAAAGCCTGAAATGACGAAGAACAGATCGACGAACAGCCCGCCCATCTGCGCAATCGGCAGCGTGGCAAGGCCATTGGTGGCGGGCAGGTGGTGCAGCAGTACCCCTAGCGCGGCCAGCCCACGCAAGGCATCGAGCGCAGCGAAGCGGTGCGCCGCTTCGCCGGTTGGTGTTACCACCACCGCTCTGGCGTAGCGGCAAAGCCCGCGCGGGCTTCGATCGCCAGCCCAGCGTTGAGCACGCCCTGTTCATCGAACGGACGGCCGATGATCTGGAGGCCGAGCGGCAGTCCCTCACGATTGAGCCCGGCGGGAACCGACATGGCGGGCAGGCCCGCCAGCGAAGCCGGAACCGCGAACACATCGTTCAGATACATCGCCAGCGGATCGTCGCTCTTTTCACCAAGCCCGAAGGCGGCAGTCGGCGCGGTTGGAGCGAGGATCACGTCGCAACGCTCAAACGCCAGCGCAAAATCGCGGCTGATGAGCGTGCGGACCTTTTGCGCCTGCGTATAATAGGCGTCGTAAAACCCGGCTGAGAGCACATAAGTGCCGATCATGATCCGGCGCTTGACCTCAGCCCCGAACCCGGCGGCGCGGGTGGCGGCATACATATCCTGCAAGTTCGCGCCATTGGGCAGATCGCGCAGGCCGTACCGCACCCCGTCATAGCGCGCGAGGTTGCTCGATGCTTCGGCGGGCGCGATGATGTAATAGGCCGGCAGCGCGTATTTGGTGTGCGGCAGGCTGATCTCGACGATCTCTGCCCCGGCATCCTTCAGCCAGGCAATCCCTTGCTCCCAGCTGGCGGCGACATCGGGGTCCATCCCGTCCATCCGGTACTCGGCCGGAACGCCGACTCGCTTGCCAGCCATGCTGGGGCTAAGCCCGCCTTCCCAATCGGGGACCGGCAGATCGAGGCTGGTCGCGTCCTTGGGATCGAACCCGGCCATCGCCTCCAACATGATCGCGCAGTCGCGGACATCGCGTGCCATCGGCCCGGCCTGATCGAGCGAGCTGGCGAAAGCGACGATGCCCCAGCGGCTGCAACGGCCATAAGTCGGCTTGATCCCCGAAATGCCGGTGAAGGCCGCCGGTTGCCGGATCGAGCCGCCGGTATCGGTGCCGGTCGCCGCTGGCGCGAGCCGCGCGGAGACTGCGGATGCACTGCCCCCCGACGAGCCGCCCGGCGCAAGCGCGGCATTGCCGCCATCCTTGCGCCGCCACGGCGAGATGACATTGCCGAAATAGCTGGTTTCGTTCGACGAACCCATCGCGAACTGATCGAGGTTTAGCTTGCCCAGCATCCCCGCGCCGGCATCCCACAGCTTCTGGCTGACGGTGCTTTCGTATTCGGGCACGAAGTGTTCGAGGATATGGCTGGCGGCGGTGGTCTGCACGCCTTTGGTGGCGAACAGGTCTTTCATCCCGATCGGGACCCCGCCCAGCTTGCCCAGCGGTTGCCCGGCGGCGCGGCGCTGATCGGCAGCATCGGCAGCAGCGAGCGCCAGGTCCGGCGTGGTGACGATAAAGGCGTTGAGCGAGGCTTGCGCCGCCGCAACATTGGCGTTGAACGCCGCTGCCACTTCGCGCGCGGAAAACTCGCCATTGGCCACGCCATCGCGGATCGCGGCCACGCCAAGGTCAGTCAGATTGGTCACTATTCGATCACCTTGGGCACGCCAAAGAAGCCGTGTTCGGCCGCCGGAGCATTGGCCAGCACCGCATCGCGCTTGCCCCCGCCGGTCAGCGGATCGGGATCGATCACATCGGCCCGCAATCGCAAGTGATTGGGGATCACGGCGGTCATCGGTTCGACCCCGCTGACATCGACTTCGCCAAGCTGTTCGACCCAGGCGAGGATCCCGTTGAGCTCGGGCACCATCGCCGCCAACTCGGCTTCACTCACCTTGATGCGGGCCAGCGCGGCGATTTTGGCCACGGTGGCGGTATCAACCGACATTGCGTTGTATCACCTTAGTTGAGTTACTTCTTGGCGGGCTTTTCTTCAGCCGGCGGTTCCTGGCCAGGAGCGCCTGCACCTG
>JANNYT010000030.1:0-2050 GCA_031410255.1 Novosphingobium sp.
GCGCGCAGGATCGTCCAATCCTCGCGCGCGTCGCCCGGCGCGAACACGGCCTTGTCGGCCCACTGCACGCGGCCTTCGGTGTTCACGTAAGTGCCCGGCTTCTCGCTGAATGCGGCGGCGGGCAGGATGATGTCGGCGGCGTGTGCGCCTCTATCGCCATGGTGGCCGATGTAGGCGATAATGCTGCCGGCGAACCTGGTGTAGTCCACCTCGTCCGCGCCCAGTGAAATCACCAGCTTGGGCTTGGCGGCGACCAGATCGGCGATGCCGCCCTTCTGCGCATAGCCCAGCATCAGCCCGCCCATGCGGCTGGCCGCCATGTGCAGCACGTTGAATCCGTTCCACGCGCTGCCATCTTCCAGGCTGCGGACCAGCTTGTACTTCGCCGCGAGCGCGAGGCAGGCACCCAGCGCGCCTTTGCCCAGTGCCGCGCCGCCCATGATCAGCGCCGGGCGCTGCGCCGCCTTGAACGCGGCTTCGGCAGCGGCGGGCAGCTTGTCCAGCACCGCCAGATCATTGCCGAGGAAGGTCGCGGGGTAAGTTGTCTCCCACTCCGGCCCGACCACGAAAACTTTCGCGCCGCGCTTGGCCGCCTTGCGCAGCCGGGCGTTGAGCAAGGCCGCTTCCCAGCGGACATGACTGCCGACGATCAGGATCGCGTCGGCCAGTTCGATCCCGTTGAAGGTCGAATTGAAATTGACCGCCGCGAGGTTCGAGCAATCGTAGTCCAGCCCGGTCTGCCGCCCTTCGAGCAAGGTGGAGCCGAGCGCCCCGGCCAGCGCCTTGCCTGCGAACAGCGTCTCGCAATCGGTCATGTCGCCGGCGACCACCGCCACCGACTTGCCGGGGTTGATCTTGGCGATCGCCGCAAAGGCTTCTTGCCATGTCGCCGCAACCAGCTTGCCATCGCGGCGCAGCCACGGCTGGTCGAGCCGCTGGCGGGTCAGCCCGTCAACCTGATAGCGGCCTTTGTCAGACAGCCATTCCTCGTTCACGTCATCGTTGATCCGCGGCAAAATCCGCAACACTTCGCGGCCGCGGCTATCGAGCCGCACATTCGCGCCGACCGCATCGGACACGTCGATCGACAGCGTCTTCTTCAGCTCCCACGGCCGCGCTTCAAACGCATAGGGGCGGCTGGTCAGCGCGCCGACCGGGCACAGATCGATCACATTGGCCGACAGTTCATGCTTGGCGGCATGCTCCAGATAGGTCGTGATCTGCATGTTCTCACCGCGGTAAAGCGCGCCGATCTCGTCCACCCCGGCCACTTCTTCAGAGAAGCGGACGCAGCGGGTGCAGTGGATGCAGCGGGTCATCGCGGTCTTGATCAGCGGGCCCATGTACTTTTCGGTGACCGCGCGCTTGTTCTCGTCATAGCGCGATTTGCCGCGCCCGTAAGCGACCGACTGGTCCTGCAAGTCACACTCGCCGCCCTGATCGCAGATCGGGCAATCGAGCGGGTGGTTGATCAGGAGGAACTCCATCACCCCTTCGCGCGCCTTCTTGACCATTTCGCTGTCGGTGCGGATCTCCTGACCTTCGGTGGCGGGCAGCGCGCAGCTCGCCTGCGGCTTGGGCGGGCCGGGCTTCACCTCGACCAGACACATCCGGCAATTGCCCGCGATGGACAGCCGCTCATGATAGCAGAACCGCGGGATTTCCTTGCCCGCGAGCTCGCAGGCCTGCAGCACAGTCGCGCCCTGCGGGACTTCGAGTTCGATGCCATCGACGGTGACTTTAGGCATTAGTTGACGGCTCCGGTCGAATGGGCAGGCAAAGCCATGGCCAAGCGGTAATAGTTGATCGCAACCGTTCCGCGAAGGATGGCCTTGGGAAAAGTAAGCGCTTCGCCTTCCACCAGGCATGCAGAAAATTCTGGAGACATTCGCTTCACTGCAGCGCTTTCATCTACGCTGTCGTAAGCCGAAACGATCCAATCCTTCGCGGCAACTGAATTTTTGCGAACCACGCATTCTCCGAATTGCGCTAACCAAGCTCGGGTCAAATCTTTGTCATGCTCAAACTTGATTTGCGCGCGCCGCTTTTC
>JANNYT010000031.1:0-17744 GCA_031410255.1 Novosphingobium sp.
CGACTTGCATGTGTTAGGCATGCCGCCAGCGTTCGTTCTGAGCCAGGATCAAACTCTCAAGTTTGTGTCCAATCTCACAACAGCACAGGCCGAAGCCTGCCATCTGACGTAAAATTAATTCAGGGGTCAATTACCCTGCACTTGTCTAAACGTATGGTTACGTTAGGACATGTAAAAGCCATTATCCATTGAAGCCGAAGCCTCGCCGGTGACTATCGGGTAACGACTATTTTAAACTGCCACCCCGAGCCCTGAAGCCCCGGGAGCAGGCGCCGTCGCCCACATGTCCCTTCATCTAAACCTACAATGTCAAAGAGCCACCGACAAAACGAAGCGGACAACCAAGGTACCCCGATTTTTAGACCGGGGGACTGTTGTCCGTGCTTGTTGGCGACCGTAGCAAATCCGCTGATTTTCGTCAGCAACTCCGCTCCGGTGGACGGGCCTCTAAGCTGGGGTCCTGATTCGGTCAACGGCTTTTTGCAATTTTATTACAAAATTTTCGGGAGCGGCGGAAATCTGCGGGTTACAGCCCTAGCTCCGTTCCATCCTTGCTGACCGGGCGGCCACGACCGCCCCGCCCCGCTGAACGTTTTTGCCTGATCATGGAATGTTTACCGTAATCGCTTACGGCAATTCGGGGCGCAAACGCGTGCCAACGGCGTAATATCTCAAGGAATTCCTGCGGCGATGCCCACCCCGGCGATCAGTGTTGCGATGAGCGTATATAATGGCGAGCGGTTTCTGGCCGACGCCATTGCCAGCGTGCTCGCGCAAAGCTGGAGCGACTTCGAGTTCCTGATGATCGACGATGGCTCCACCGATGGCAGCCTGGCGATCATGCGCCGCTTTGCTGCGCTTGATCCGCGGGTCCGGGTAATTACGCGTGAGAACCGCGGGCTGGTCGCCAGCCTCAACCAGTTGCTGGCCGAAGCGCAGTCCCCCTTGATCGCGCGGATGGATGCCGACGATCTCTGCCTGCCCGATCGCTTCTCTCGGCAGATCGCTTTCCTGGCGGCCAACCCAGATCACGGGGTGGTAGGATCATTGACCGATGATATCGATGAACACGGGCAGCCTTTTGACATGGTTCCGGCCAATCATCCGCTCAGCCATGAAGCGTTCCTCGCCCGGATCGATAGCTTCGGGCAGCTGCTGGCGCACCCCACGGTAATGTACCGCCGCGATGTGGTGCTGGCAGTCGGCGGCTATCATGCAGCGTTCCGGCACTGCGAAGATTATGACCTGTGGCTGCGGCTGGCGCACCGCACCCGGATCGCCAACCTGCCCGAGCAGCTGCTGCGCTATCGCCACTATGCCGAGCAGGTATCGAGCCGCCACGCGCTGGAGCAACAGATCGGGGTGGCCGTTTCACACGTTGCCTATCAGGAGCGGATGGCCGGACGGCCCGATCCGACCGAGGATTTGGCCAAGCTACCGCCGATCGACCAGCTCGACGCTTTGTTCGGCTGCCCGGGGGTGGCCAGCGAAGTGCGCGCCCGCGTTGCCCGGCAAGTGCTCTATTCGCGCTCAGCGCTGGCCGGCCAGGGCTTTGAGCTGCTGATGACGCACGTTGCTGAGGGTGGGCGCGGGTCCGACCTATGGCGCACCGCCGCGCGTTTAGTCCGCTTTGGCCAGCCGCGCCGCGCGCTGCGCCTTGTCGCCGCGCTGACGAGCAGCTGACCCCGGCATGAGCATCCGCCGCGCCGCTATCTGGTCACTCGCTTCGCAGTACGTCAGCTTTGCGATCCAATTTGCCACCAGCGTGATCATCTCGCGCATGTTTCTGCTGCCAGCCGACGTCGGGATGTTCTCGATCGCGCTGGCCGCCGCGATGATGGTGTCGATCTTTCAGGACATGGGGATCAGCCGGTTCGTGACCGGCCAGCCGCAGATGAACGAGGACCACGTGCGCGACTATGCCAGCGTTGCAGTCGCGCTGGGCTGGCTCGTCGCCGGACTGATCGCGCTGGGTGCGGTCCCGCTGGCGCGCTTTTATGGTGAGCCGGGGCTGACCGGGCTGCTGATGATTATCGCCGGGGCCTATCTGATCATGCCCTTTGCCACGGTGCCGGCCGCGCTGCTGACCCGGGCAATGAATTTCCGCGCCTTGTTTGCGGCCAATGCTGGCAGCGCGCTCGCGGGCGGGATCGTCGCGATCGCTGCGGCGGATAACGGCCTTGGCGCATCATCGCTCGCCTGGGGGATGCTGACCTCGGCAGTGATCCGGTTGGGCGCGGTGCAACTATACCACCCGGTCATGCCGCGCCGTCCGCATTCACTCGCAGCAATCAAGCCGATCCTCGGGTTCGGCTCATCGGCCTTTGTGATCAGCCTCAGCGCCGCGATTGGCGTGCGCAGTCAGGATTTGATCGTCGGGCGGATCCTCGGGCTGGTCGCAACCGGGCTGTTCACCCGGGCAAGCGCGTTGGCCGGGCAAATGTCGACCCTGGTGGTCGGCGCGATCAACGGGGTGTTCTACCCCGCCTTTGCCAAGAAGCGCGACGCCGGTGAGGACCTGGCTGGACCCTATCAGCACCTGATCGCCTGCAACACCGGGCTCAACTGGGCGGCGGCGGTCGGGCTGTCGCTGGCGGCAGAACCCGTTGTGCACATCCTTTACGGCCCTAACTGGGCCGAAGTGGCCCCACTGCTGCGCTGGACCGCGATTGCGGAAATGTTCTTCGTGGCGATCCCGCTGCAGATGGATATTCCGATCCTGCTCGGGCGGATCAAGACGCTGGTGTGGGTCAATGTGCTCGATACCGCAGCCACAGTATTCATACTCGCCATGGCCTGCCTGTGGGGGGTTGAAACCGCTGCATTGAGCCGGATTGCAGTGGGTCTGGTCTGGTTTGCGATCTATATCGGCTTTATTGCCCGGCTGCTCGATCTGAAGTTCAAGGCGCTCGCGAGCAACTATCTGCGCAGCTTGCTGTGTGCGCTGGCCGCCGGATTGCCGCTGCTGATCGCGCGCTGGACCGGTTATCTGACCGCTGAGACCGGGGTGATCCCACTGGCCATGCTGTGCTTTGCCGGGGTTGGCACCTGGCTGCTCTCGCTGCCGCTGGTGCGCCATCCGTTGTGGCAGGAAGTACGGCTGGGGCTGGCGCAAGTGCCGCTGGCGCGGACCATGCTGGGGATTGCCTAGTTAGCCTTTCAGTGCGGCAATCGCCCGGCGCGCGGCCTGCCGGTAAGTGCCGCGATGATACCGGTAAGTGCCGATGAAGTGGACCAGCGCCGCCGCGCCCAGTTCAGGATCAGCCCAATAGTTGAGATAGCGGTCATAGGGTAGCAACAGCGGCGGCTTGACCTCATTCGAGACGATCACGTTAGACATCACTTGCTCGCTGCCCCACTGCGCCCAAGCTGCTGCGCCGAGCAATCGCGCGGCCTCGCGGCTGAACGCATCGGCCAGCTGGCGCGTGTGTCCGCCCGGCGCAAACCCGGCGAATCCGGCGCAGGCGCGGGCATAGTGGCTGACCTGCGGCAAGCGGGCCTCGACCTGCTCAAGCAGCGCCTCGATCCGCGCCTGAACGTGCGCCGTTTGCGGCAAGGTGGCATAGTCATAGCCGATTTGCGCCACTGGCAGCCATTCCGAATCCGCTTCACCACGCAGTGAAAAGTTGCGGCCCTGCGCAATCGCAGCGGCAACTTCGGGCAACGGGCCCAGCGTAACCGTATCCGAATCGAGCTGGATCACATAAGCGTCGGAGCGCAGTTCAAGCAGCGTCAGAAGCCGTTCCCAGCACCCGCCGCGCGGACAATCCCCCACCGCGACTTCGCCGATCGCGTGAATCACCGGATCAGCCAGATGTTCACGCAGCACGGCTCTATCCGCTGCGGTCAGCGTGCCATCGTCCAGCACCGCAAAGCGGCCATAACCCAACTGAGCATGCAGCGATTTTGCGGCAATCAGATAGGGGAACAGAACTGCTGTGCCGATCATCGAAAAGATCACTAGGCCATCGTCCGCCCCATCGGTCGCAGCACACACGGGCGGCGTATCCAGCACCGCGCTGGCGGTACGGTTGAAATGCAGCTCGCGCAGCTTGCGCAGCCCCCGGTTAGCAAGTCGGTTCACCCCTTGGCGCATAGCAAATACGCGTTAACCAATGACAAATAGCGGATCTGCGGCCCGCCCGAGGCCAGCGCGGTGCAGCATGGCGGCGCTGCCAGCGCTGTGGTATAAGGGCGATGGAGAGGAGCAGATAATGCCCATACATCCCCTGTTAGCGCCGATTATTCCGCTCGCTGCGTTGCTACCCGTGCTGACCGGCCAGCAAGCCGCGCAAAGCGCTGGCGATGTTGACGTGTTTGCGATCTCGACTGACCGGAACGACCGGATGACTGTGCCAGTGCGGATTGCCGACAAAGGGCCGTTCCGCTTCCTGATCGATACCGGCGCGCAGAATACCGTGCTCAGCACATCGCTCGCCGGGCAATTGTTGCTGCGCCCGCACAGTACCGCGCGGCTGATCGGGGTGGCGGGCATCCAGCAGGTTGATACGGTGATTATCGATCAGATCGATCTGGGCCGGCGCAGCTTTTACTCGGTGCTCGCCCCGCTGCTCGAACGTGACGATATTGGCGCGGACGGCATTCTGGGGCTCGACAGTCTGCAGGGCCAGCGCGTGCAGATCGATTTTCGCAAGGGGATCATCGCGGTTGATGATGCCAAGGCGCTGGGCGGCAACAAGGGCTATGAAATCGTCGTCACCGCGCGACGGCGCTCGGGCCAGCTGATCATGACCGACGCGACGATCGACGGCGTCCGCGTTAATGTGGTGATCGATACCGGAGCCGAATATTCGATCGGTAACCGCGCGCTGCAAAAAGCGCTCGCCAAAAAGGGTCATGGCGGCACGATGGAGCTGAAAAGCGTGACCGGCCAGATCATCACCGCCGATCTGGGGCTGGCCAGCAATCTGCAGATCGCCGACATGCATTTCGTCAACGTCACCATCGCCTATGCCGATGCCCCCCCATTTGAGGCTCTCGGCCTGTCCGCTCGGCCGGCGCTGTTCCTGGGGATGCGCGACATGCGCTCGCTTGACCGGATCGCGATCGATTTTTCCACCCGCAGAATCTATTTCGATCTGCCGCAAGGCGCTTACAACTAGCGCTCGCACTTTTGCATTTTCGGGCGCGGTCCCTACATGGGGCCGATGCCGCCTGAGCCGCCCTCCCCCAAATCCGTTGCCGCCCACCACGATGGCTGGGGTACCTTGCGGCGGTTCCTCCCCTATCTGTGGCCCAGTAATCGGCCCGGATTGCGCTGGCGGATTGTCCTTTCGGGCGTCCTGATCCTCGCCTCGATGGCGCTCAACATGTCGATGGCCTTCTTCCTGAAATGGGCGATCGACGCGATGAACGTGACCGGCCCGGCTGCGCTGCAGCTCGCGCTGGTCTGGGTCGCGGCCTATGGCGGTGCGCGGTTTGGCGCGGTGGTGTTCGATAATCTGCGCAATATCGTGTTCGAGCGGGTTGGCCAGGATGCCACCCGCCGCTTTGCCGAGGATGTCTTCGCGCGCCTGCACCGGCTGTCGCTGCGCTTTCACCTCGCCCGGCGCACCGGCGAAGTGACCAAGGTGATCGAGCGCGGGACCAAGAGCATCGACACGATGCTCTATTTCATGCTGTTCAACATCGCCCCGACGATCATCCAGCTGCTGGTGGTTGCGGTGATTTTCTACAACACCTTCGGCTGGGGGTTGGTGATCGCAACCGCCGTCGCCGTGATCGCCTATATCGCGATGACCCGCTGGATCACCGAATGGCGCACGCACCTGCGTGAGCGGATGAATCTGCTCGATGGGCAAGCCTTGTCGCGGGCGGTTGATTCGCTGCTTAATTACGAAACCGTCAAATACTTCGCCGCCGAACCGCGCGAGCAGGCGCGCTATGCGCAGGCCACCGGGGCCTATGCCGACGCAGCGGTGCAATCGGAAAATTCGCTCGGCCTGCTCAATATCGTGCAGGCGCTGATCGTGAACCTGCTGATGGCCGGCGCGATGGCCTGGACCGTGTGGGGTTGGGCGCAAGGCAAGTACACCGTCGGGCAATTGGTGTTCGTGCAGACCTACCTGACCCAGCTGTTCCGACCGCTCGATATGCTCGGCATGGTTTATCGCACGATCCGACAAGGGCTGATCGACATGGCGGCGATGTTCCAGCTGATCGATACCGATATCGAAGTCCGCGATGCCCCCGGCGCGCCCGCGCTGATCGTCAGCCACCCAACGCTGACCTTCGAAAACGTGGTGTTCGGCTATGACCCTGACCGCACCATCCTCAAGGGCCTCAGCTTCGAAGTGCCGGCCGGCAGCCAGGTCGCGGTGGTCGGGCCATCTGGCGCGGGCAAGAGCACGATCGCTCGGCTGGTGTTCCGGTTCTACGATCCGTGGTCGGGGCGCATATTGATCGATGGGCAGGATATCCGCGAGGTGACGCAGGCCAGCTTGCGCGCCGCGATCGGAATTGTGCCGCAGGATTCGGTGCTGTTCAATGACACCATCGGCTATAACATCGCTTACGGCCGCGATGGCGCGGGCCAAGCCGAGATTGATGAGGCGGCGCGCGGCGCGGCGCTGTCCGATCTGATCGCGCGGCTGCCGCAGGGCTTTGCCACCGAAGTAGGCGAACGCGGGCTGAAACTGTCGGGCGGCGAAAAGCAGCGCGTCGCCATCGCCCGGACCTTGGTCAAGAACCCGCCGATCCTGCTGCTGGATGAAGCCACCTCGGCGCTCGATACTCGCACCGAACAAGACATTCTGGCGACACTGCACCGGATCAGCTCTGGCCGCACCTCGCTCAGCATCGCGCACCGGCTTTCGACCATAGCCGATGCTGACAAGATCTTCGTTCTGAGTGACGGCACGCTCGCGGAAAGCGGCAGCCACGCCCAGCTGCTGCGCCGCGACGGGCTCTACGCCGATATGTGGAACCGCCAGGCGAATGAGGTGGAAGATACGGTCGAGGCGGCGGAATGAGCTGGCACGATCTGGAAATGCTGGCGCGCGGCGGCACCATCGCGCTGCTGGCGTTATGGTCGGTGCTGCTGTGGCGCGATCATCGCGCGATGCTGGCAGCGCGCACCGCAATCGCGATGAACCTGGGGATCTGCTGCTATGTGATCGTCACCGGCGGCTGGATCGAACGGGACAACTTGCCAAGTCTGCTGATAACGCTGGCCGGGCGAGCGACGCCAGCGCTGTTCTGGCTGTTCGCCCGAACCTGGTTCAATGACCGCCTGCGCCTGTCCCGCACAGACCTGCTGATCGTCGCGGCCGCGATAATCAATGCGCTGATCATTCACTACACCTACCATGACCGTTCACTGCTGTTCTATGTCAACGGCGTCGCCTTCCGCATCGCCATGTTTGGCTTCGGATTTGCGGGCCTGTGGGAAGCTTGGCGCGGGCGTGATGGTGATCTGATTGAGGGGCGCCGCCGGTTGCGGCTGGCTCTGATCGGCACCGTTGGCCTGTATGTGCTGGTCATCGCAGCTGCGGAAATGGTGGTCTATCAGGCCAATGCGCCAGCCGGAATCTTGTCGCTGATCGGCAGCAGCATGGTCTTCATCACTCTGCCGTTTTGCGCCGCGATGTTCGCCTCGCGCCAACGCGACTTGTACGGTCCCGCCGCTGCGCCGAGCAGCGGCGGGACGATGCCTGCCCCAACCGCCGATCCGCTGGCGGCGCGGCTGCTGGGCTATATGGCATCTGAGCGCCCATACCGCGACGAAGGCCTGACCATTGCGACGCTCGCGCAGCGGCTCGGTGTGCAAGAGTACCGCCTGCGCCGCCTAATCAACGGCACGCTGGGGCACCGCAACTTTGCCCAATTCCTAAACAGCTACCGTCTGTCCGAAGTGCGCGAGGCGTTGTCCGATCCGGCCCAGCGTGAAGTGCCGATCCTGACCATCGCGCTCGACGCTGGCTTTGGTTCGCTCGGCCCGTTCAACCGGGCGTTTCGCGATATGCAGGCGATGACGCCCAGTGCATTCCGCAGCGCTGCGCTGGCCGATTTCGGAATCGGCTAGCCGAACATAAAATCGGCGCAGCGTGGTGCGGGATTTGGCGGCAAGCGGGATGGACCAACCCACGAAAGGCTCCACCATGGACCAGCCTAACTCTTTGCTGCAGACCGCTAGCGACATCTTCATCGGCAGCTTCGTCTTCGACTTCGCGCGCTATTTGATCGCCGCTTCGCTGATCGCCGGTTTAGTCTGGTTGCTGCGCCGAACCAGTTGGGCCAGCCGCAAGATTCAGCAGCGCGAAGCGACCCGCGCCGACTTCATGCGCGAATTTGGCGCGGCGCTGCGCACCGTGCTGGTCTACACCGTGCTCGCCGTGCCGATGGTCTGGGCCTTTCGCAACGGCTACCTGCAACAGTATCGCGGCGCAGTCAGCCCACTGGCGTTTGCCGGTTATCTGGCCGCAATGTTGCTGGCGCATGACACCTGGTTCTATTGGACGCACCGCACGATGCACCATCCGCTGCTGTTCAAGCGGTTCCACCGCTTTCACCACCGCACCATCACGCCGACCGCCTGGACCGCTTACAGCTTTGCGGTGCCTGAGGCCGCGATGATGATGCTGTTCATGCCAGTCTTTTTCGCTGTGCTGCCGACCCCGACGCCAGTGGTCTTTGCCTTCCTGGCGGTGATGATCGTGCGCAATGCGATGGGCCATGCCGGGCTGGAGCTCCACCCGCGCGGCTGGGCCTCGCATCCCTTGCTCGGGCGGATCACCACCACCACGCACCATGATCTGCACCACGCGGGCAGCTTCAACCACAATTACGGGTTATACTTCACCTGGTGGGACAAGCTGATGGGCACTGAGCATCCCGAATATGTCGCACGGTTCGATGCGGTAACCGCGCCGGGGCGCGAGGTGACCGATCAACGCGCGATCACATCCGCTTCGCCCCAGACCACCGCCTGAGCGACCTTGATCGACCCGCTGATGTCATCGAAGGCCATCGTGGGTGAGCCATAAAGCCGCCAGCCTTGCGCCAGCGCCTCGGACACGCGTTCGCAAAAGGCGCGGTCGTCCTTGCCGGTGAGCAGGCGGTAGATCGGGCGGTCATCGGGGGTTTGCATGTTGGCTCCTCGTCAGCCCGGCTCATCGAGCAACGGACCTACCACCGCAATGAACTCCTCGCGGCTGAACGATCCGGCTTTGGCAAAGCGGATGCGGCCCGCGCGATCAATCACGTAGCTTGTGGGAACGGAATTGTTGATAGTGCCGTATTTGCCGGTCAGCTTGCTGGCCAGCGGATAGGACAAGGCGGCGACCACCCGGGCCAGCTGAGACTTGGGCACGCTGTCCTCGGTCACCACGCCGACAATTTCAAAGCCCCGGTCGCGGTTTTTGCGGTGGAACGCGCTCATCATCGGCATTTCGGATTTGCATGGGCCGCACCAGGTTGCCCAGTAATTGATCACCAGCACCTTGCCGCGATAATCGGCCAGCGTGGTCTTGCTGCCATCGAACAGCTTGATCGAGAACTGCGGCGCAACTTGACCAACGGTGGGCGTTGGCGCAGCTGCGCTGGCCGAAGCGGCGATCAGCACGCCGCAAACTGCCAATTGCATCCTGTTCCACGCCATCGCACCCACCTTTGCTGCTGGATTCGAACCCTAAACCCGGCAGCACGCGATGCAAGCTGCTAGAGGATATACTTCGACAAGTCGGTGTCCTTGGCCAGCCCCGCCAGTCGCGCTTTCACATACGCCTCGTCCACCGTCACCGCTTCGCCGCTGCGGTCTTCGGCCTCAAAGCTCAGCTCCTCGAGCAGCTTTTCCATCACGGTCTGGAGCCGCCGCGCGCCGATGTTTTCGACTGCCTCGTTTACCTGGCAAGCGATTCGCGCGACTTCGCGCACCGCGCCGGGGGTGAAGTCCAAGGTCAGCTTCTCGGTGCCAAGCAGCGCGGTATATTGTTCGACCAGATTGGCCCGCGTTTCAGACAGGATCCGCACAAAGTCATCCTCGCTCAAGGCTTTCAGCTCGACCCGGATCGGCAGGCGGCCCTGCAATTCGGGCAGCATGTCGCTGGGCTTGGCGACGTGGAACGCGCCGCTGGCGATGAAGAGCACGTGGTCGGTCTTCATCGGGCCGTACTTGGTCGCCACCGTGGTGCCTTCGATCAGCGGCAGCAGATCGCGCTGCACGCCTTCGCGGCTGACCGAACCGCCGCGCACGTCCGAAACCGCGATCTTGTCGATCTCGTCAATGAACACGATTCCGTTGGTCTCGGCGTTGGCCAAGGCCACGCGGGCAACATCGTCCTGGTCCATGCGCTTTTCGGCTTCTTCATCGACCAGCTTGGCCCAGGCTTCGGGCACTTTGAGCTTGCGGCGCTTGAGCGCCTGCTTGCCCATCGCCTTGGACATCATGTCCGACAGGTTGATCATGCCCATCTGGCCGCCCATTCCGGGCAGTTCGAACCCGCCCGCGGGCGCGTCCTCAACCTCGATCTCGACCTCGGTATCGTCCATCGCATGTTCTTTGATGCGCTGGCGAAAGCTTTCGCGGGTGGCCTCGGACGCCCCATCGCCAACCAGCGCCTTGAGCAACCGGTCCATCGCGCCCTTTTCGGCCGCATCGCGAACCGCTTCGCGGCGGCGGTCCTTTTCCAAGCGGATCGCTTCCTCGACCAGATCGCGGGCGATCTGCTCGACATCGCGGCCGACATAGCCGACCTCGGTGAACTTGGTCGCTTCGACCTTGACGAACGGGGCCTCGACCAACTTGGCCAGCCGCCGCGAGATCTCGGTCTTGCCGCAGCCGGTCGGACCGATCATCAGGATGTTCTTGGGGGTCACCTCATCGCGCAATTCGGGTGAGAGCCGCAGCCTCCGCCAGCGGTTGCGCAGCGCCACCGCGACGGCCTTCTTGGCTTCATGCTGGCCGATGATGTGCTTGTCGAGCGCGGCGACGATGGCTTTGGGGGTCAGGTTGTCTTGCATGGGATCAGACCGTCTCCACCGTGACGCGGTCATTGGTGAAGACACATACCTCGGCCGCGACTGCCATGGCCCGGCGCGCGATCTTTTCGGGGTCTTGCTCGTATTCGACCAAGGCCTTGGCCGCTGACAGCGCATAGTTGCCGCCCGAACCGATCGCGGCGATCCCTTCTTCGGGCTCGAGCACATCGCCATTGCCGGTCAGAATCAGCAGCACGTCCTTGTCGGCCACGATCATCAGTGCCTCCAGGTTGCGCAGGTATTTGTCGGTACGCCAGTCCTTGGCGAGTTCGACCGCGGCGCGCATCAATTGCCCGCGGTGCTGCTCCAGCTTCTTTTCCAGCCGCTCAAACAAAGTGAAGGCATCGGCGGTCGCCCCGGCAAAGCCGGCAATGACGCTGCCGTCACCCAGCCGGCGAACCTTCTTGGCGTTGGGCTTCATCACGGTGTTGCCCATCGAGACCTGGCCATCGCCGGCGATGACGGTTTTGCCGCCAAGCTTCACGCCGATGATGGTGGTGCCGTGCCACTGGACCAGGCCGTGGCTGTCTTGTGAGGTGTTCATGCCTGCGGATATATGTGCGATCCGTCAGGCTTCAAGCTTAGCTGCCGCCTCAGCTGCCGTTCGGGCCGCCCGGGCCGCTCTGCCCGCCGGTGCCGCCTGCGCCGACCTGGCCGATATTGCCGAACAGATCTTCAAGAAAGCTGCGCTCACGCCCCAGCGTCGGGGTCTTGTCGCCATCGGGGTTGATATTGGCGACCTTTTCCATGCCCGACCGATCAACCGAGGTAACGTTGCCTTTGTCATCGAACACGATGTGGATCAGCAATTGTTCGTGGGCCTTGGGCGTGCTGAAGGCGGACTGGCGAGTGTTGGTCGAGACATAGTACCAGTCTTGCCGGCCAAACTGGCTGATAAAGCTGGGCCGCCCCAGCATCCGCTCAACCGAAGCGCGGTTATCAACCCCGGGCATCACCGAATCGAGCAATGACCCATCGACCAGATAGCCGCGATGATCCTTGATCGAGGCGCAGGCACCCAGCGCCAGTGCCAAGGCACTCGCTGCCAGAATTCGTGTCGTGGTCGCCCAGGCTGTTGGCATTATATCGTCGCTCCGTCGGCGCGCGCGGGCATTGCCCGGGGCCTTCATGTGATCTATCGCGGCCATGCCTTAGGCGGGCTTGGCGCGCGGCGCAATAAGGCCGCTTGGGGTGCCCGCGTTTAACCCTATCTGAATGAAGGACTGCTTGCGTAATGGCGCTGTTTGATCGCTTGCTGGGCCGAAAGACCGATGAACCGAACCTGCGCCCACTGTGGCACCGCATAGTCGAAGTGGCGCGCGAACCGGGCTGGTATGCCAAGGGCGGCGTGGCCGATACGGTGCCCGGGCGCTTCGATGCGATCACGCTGGTGCTCAGCCTGGTGCTGCTGCGGATGGAAGCGAGCGAGGCGCTGCGCGGCGCCACCGCCCGCCTGACCGAGCTGTTCGTCAGCGATATGGATGGGCAATTGCGCCAGAGCGGGGTCGGCGACGTGGTGATGGGCAAACACATGGGCAAGCTGATGAGCGCCTTTGGCGGGCGGCTCGATGCCTTCCGCGCTGGCTTGGCGCAGGCCGATGACACCGCGCTGATCGCCGCGATCGAACGCAATATCACGCTGATCGAAGGGGCCAGTCCGGCCGCAATCGCCGCTGAACTGCGCGTGCTCGCCGCTGCCTTGGCGGCGAGCGATGATGCCGCATTGCTGGCCGGTGAAATCACCCGATGAGCGAGTTTGCGCGGATCTTCGACGCCCGGCATCTGCCCAGCGTTCCGCAGACCATTGCGGCCACGACGGAGGAATGTGCGGGGCTCGCGCAGCGCTTCGGACTGATCACGGTGCGAAACCTGAAGGCTACGGTCACTTGCGCTTCTGATGGCCCAACCGTGCGGGTCACCGGCCGGCTAAGCGCCGATATCGTGCAAAGCTGCGCGGTTTCGGGCGAAGACTTGCCGGTGCGGATCAATGAGCCAGTCGCGCTGTCGTTCGTGCCTGCCAGCACCGCGCCGGTCAGCGACGAGATTGTCGAACTGAACGCCGAGGAGCTGGACGAAATTGAGATGAACGGCACCCAGTTCGATCTTGGTGAAGCTCTGGCGCAAGGGCTGGCCTTGGCCATCGATCCTTACCTCGAAGGACCCGGCGCCGAAGCAGCCCGCCGCAAAGCCGGAGTGATGGACCCCAGCGATACCGGACCGTTCGCCGCGCTCAAGAAGCTGCTCGAATAAGGCTCAGAACGGGATATCATCGTCCAGATCGTCGGCGAACCCGCCGCCGCCGCCAACATTGCTGCCGCCCGATCGCTGGCCGCCGCCAGCAGCTCCACCGCCGCCTGACGATCCGCCGCTGCCACCGCCCCAGTCACCGCCGCCCGAGCGCTGACCACCGCCACCACCACCAGCACCGCCGCCTGCTCCCGGCGCGCCATCAAGCATCGTCAGCACGCCCTGCATGCCGCCGACCGACACTTCGGTCGAATAACGGTCATTGCCCGAGGCATCCTGCCACTTGCGGGTGCGCAGCTGGCCTTCGATGTAAACCTTGCTGCCCTTTTTCAGATAGCGTTCGGCAACCCCGACCAGACCGTCCGAATTGAGCACGACAGTGTGCCACTCGGTCCGCTCCTTCTTTTCGCCGGTGTTCTTGTCTTTCCAGTTTTCCGAAGTCGCGATCCGCAGGTTGGCGATGCGTCCGCCGTTCTGGAAGCTCTTGACCTCGGGGTCCTGGCCCAGATTGCCGATGAGTATGACCTTGTTGACGCTGCCTGCCATGAATTCCTCGTTCGCTTTACAATCCCAGAGCGATGGCGCTCCAGTACGTGATTCCCGCAAACAGATAGGCCAGCGCGAACAGGTAGAGCAACATGAAGGCAGGCCATTTCCACCCGTTTGTTTCGCGCCGGGTCACCGCGATGGTGCTCATGCACTGCGGCGCGAACACAAACCAGGCGAGGAACGCCAGCGCAGTGGGCAGTGACCAGCGCGCTTTCAGCTGATCGCCCAGCTCCACTGCGACCTTGTCGTCGCCGCTGGCCGACACCGCGTAAGTCGTGGCGAGCGAACTGACCGCGACCTCGCGCGCGGCCATCGCCGGGATCAGCGCCAGCGCGATATCGCGGTTGAAGCCGATCGGTTCGAGCACCACCGCCAGGCCATTTGCGATGTGCCCGGCGATCGAGGCATCGACCTGATTCTCGCCAGGCGCGGCGCGGGGAAAATTGAGCAAGAGCCACAGCACCACGGTGACCATGAAGATGATCGTCCCGGCGCGGCGCAGGAAGATCCAGGCCCGCTGCCACAGTCCGATCGCCAGATCCTTGACCGTCGGCAACTGGTACTTGGGCAGCTCCATGATGAAGCCGCTGGCCGTGCCCTTGGTGACCGAGCGGCGCAGTACCAGCGCCACCACCATCGCGCCAATGATGCCGATTACGTAGAGCCCAAACAGCACCAAGCCTTGCAGGCCGATCCCCGGTCCAACCGCGCGGTTCGGGATGAACGCCGCGATGATCACGGCATAGACCGGCAACCGCGCCGAGCAAGTCATCAGCGGAGCGATCAAAATCGTGGTCAGCCGGTCTTTGGGATCGGCGATACTGCGCGTCGCCATGATCCCCGGAATGGCGCAGGCGAAGCTCGACAGCAGCGGGATGAAGCTGCGCCCTGATAGCCCAACTGCGGCCATCAACCGGTCCATCAGGAAGGCCGCGCGGGCCATGTAGCCCGAAGCTTCCATCGCCAGAATGAAGAAGAACAGGATGATGATCTGCGGCAGGAACACGACCACCGACCCCACGCCGGAGATTATCCCGTCAGTCAACAGATCGCGCGCCAGTCCGGCCGGCAGATTGTCCTTCGCAGCAGCCGCCAGCCAAGTGACCCCAGCTTTGAGCGCATCGGCGAACGGCGTTGCCCAGGTAAACACCGCCTGAAACACCACGAACAACAGCGCGAACAGGATCGGCGGGCCCAGCCACGGATGCAGCAGCACCCGGTCGAGCTTGCTGTGCAGCCGGTGCCGTGCGGTTTCCGAAACGATTGCGCCTGCGGCAATTGCGTGTGCCGTAACCCGGCGCTCGGTCTGATCGACGTGCGGGCGGTGGTGCTCGGGCGAACGCGCTTCAGCTGCAGCAATCGCCTCGGCCAGCTCGGTCAGGCCGCGGCGGCGCACGGCGACAGTCGGCACCACCGGCACCCCCAGCGCCTGCTCCAGCGCATGCGGATCAAGCACCAGCCCGTCGCGCTCGGCCAGGTCGATCATGTTGAGCGCGACCACCACCGGACGGCCCAGGGCGATGATTTCTTGCGCAAAGACCAGGTGCTGTTCGAGGTTCGAGGCATCGAGCACGACGACTAGAACTTGCGGCGCGTCTTCGCCCGGAAACTCACCGAGGATAACCTTACGGGTCACTTCTTCGTCGGGGCTGGTCGGGGTCAGGCTGTAGCTGCCAGGCAGATCGGTCAGCGCCACCGGCTCGCCCGAGGGCAGCACCAGCCGCCCAGCTTTACGCTCAACCGTGACGCCGGGATAATTGGCGATCTTCTGCCGCGCACCGGTCAGCGCGTTGAACAGCGCGCTTTTGCCCGCATTGGGATTGCCGACCAGTGCGGCGCTGCGCAGGGCCGTCATGCTAGAGCAATTCGACCGTCATCGCGCGGGCATGCACGCGGCGCAGCGCCACGGTCATCCGTCCGATCGAAACCGCGAGCGGGTCCGCCCCGCCCAGCACGCCGCGATGGGCCACTGCAACCCGGGCGCCAAGATCGAGCCCGAGCGATTGCAGCCGCTGCGCTTCGTCCGGCGCCAACACGGCCCAATCGACTGCGGTCACGCGCGCGCGCTGGCCAATCGGGATCAGGTCGAGGGTCATGCCGACTGCGCTGCCACAGCCGAAGGGCTATTGCAAGTCATTCGCAATAAATCAGGCCGAATTAGCGCGCAGGGTAGCGCAACCGCCCCAGCAGCCGGGCCGGACTGAATTGCTCGTCACGCGGCTTGAGCAAGCGCGCCTTGGCCTTTTCAAACTGCATGATCCCGTCGATCCGCCGTTCAAGGAAAGCCTTGGTATCGGCGCGCTCTGGGCTCTCATCGCTCACGAACACCGCCAGCGTTGCGGCATAGATCGAACCGAGCGTCAGGCGCTTGGTATAGTGGTTGTAATCGGTCGCAGTATCACCCGCCAGCCGCCACATCGCATCGGCGCTATGCCAGCCCAGCTTCAACGCAGCCGGCACATTCTGCGGCATCGCCATGATCGCCTGCGCGCGGCGCAGTGCTTCCTTCTGGCCGGCAACCGCATCGAGTCGGAACTGCACCAAGGTGCGGATCCGCTCGCGAATCTTGAGCTTGGCCAGTTGCTCGGCGGGTAATGCTACCGCCATTTTGGCATCGACGCTGTGCGCCCAGGCCGTGATCATCGCCATCGCCGACCCGCCAAAGGCGAACACCGCAGCATCGGGGCTGACCCCGTTCTGCGCGGCTGCGGCCCGCACCGCCAGATCGCTCCAGCCATCAAACGCCGCAGCGTCGGCCAGCGCCGGGGCCAGGCTCAGCCGCAGTTCGTCAAGACTGGCTTCGCTCATCTTACTTGGGCCCGAAGATCTGCGGCCCTTGCCCCGGTTTGGGCTTGGGTTTGGCGTTGGTGTTGATTTCGGACAGCAAAACCGCGCTTTTGGCGTCGAGCTTGGCGTAGTCACGCGCCGAACGGCCGGAGTTGTCGGCCCGGTCCGGATCGGCCCCGGCTTTCAGTAACAGCCGCATCAACCCAATGTTGCGATTGTGCACCGCCGTAATCAGCGGTGTTTCGCCGGTAGTGCTGCTTTCATCGACCTTTGCGCCTGAGCTGACCAACAGTTCAACCCCTTCGACAAAGCCGAAGTTGGTGGCGATCACCAAAGGGGTCTGCCCTTTGCCATCGCGGATGTTCACATTGGCACCGCGGCTGATCAGATACGACATCCACACCAGATCGCGGCGCTGGGTGGCAATATGGAGCCCGGTCTGCCCGCTGGTCTGATCGCGGGTGTTGATCAGGCTTGGGCTGCCCTTTTCGAGCAGTTCGGTGGCAGCGGTGCCGTCCTTTTTGCGCACGGCATCGAGGAATTTGTAGCTATCGGAAAACTGCGCGGCGGCGGGCGCGGGCAGCAACATCGCCGCAGCGACCATGGCGGCTAGTGCGATGCACAGCTGGCGAAACTTGAACACGGACCCAAATCCTTCTGTGATGGACGGAGCATGCGATACGCACTTCCGTTCCAAACCTTCCTTGCGCGGCGCGCTTTAGCAGAGCATGAACCGCCGCGCCATGATGAAGCCTTATCGAATTGCCGTGCTGGGACTGATTTTCGTCCTCGCCGCATGTCACCGCCCCGCCCCCGCCCCAGCCGCCGCAGTCGGCACTGACCTGACCGGAGCGCAGATTGGCGGCCCGTTCAGCTTGATCGACAAAGACAGCAAAGCGGTCAACTGGGACCAGTTCAAAGGCAAATACCGGATCGTCTATTTCGGCTATACCTATTGCCCCGATGCCTGCCCGCTCGATGTCGGGATCATGATGCAGGGCTACCTCGCCTTTGCCAAAGATCATGCGGCACTGGCGGCGGATGTGCAGCCGATCTTCATCACGATCGACCCGGTGCGCGATACACCGCGCAAGATCGGCGAGTTCACCTCGGCATTCTCTCCCAAATTGCTCGGCCTAACGGGCACGCAGAGCGAAATCGAC
>JANNYT010000032.1:0-35067 GCA_031410255.1 Novosphingobium sp.
TCGCGGCTTCAAAAATTCCCGGCTTGACGCGGCGATAGATTGGGCAGATACTTCTGTCATGACAGAAACAACAGGCGAGCCGCAGCAGCTTCATCCCGCAGTGCAAGAATTCGTCCTGCGCTGGGGCGATCTGGGCGGGCAATGGGGGGTCAACCGTTCGGTCGCGCAGATCCAGGCGCTGCTGATCCTGTCCGAGACTGCGCTCAATGCTGAGGAAATTGCCGAGCGGCTGGGCATGGCCCGCTCCAACGTTTCCAACAGCGTCAAGGAGCTGCTGACCTGGAAGCTGATCCGCCGCGTGCCCGTACTGGGTGACCGGCGTGACTACTACGAGGCTGAAACCGACATGTGGCAGATGGCCAACAAGGTCGCGCAGGGGCGCAAGGAACGCGAGATCGACCCGATGCTGGCGGCGATTGATCTGGCGATGGCGCAGGCGGGCGAAGGTCCCGCGCTTCACCCCACTGTCGCGCGGCGGCTGGAGGACATGCACGGCTTCATCCACACGGTTGAAGGCTGGTATCGGCAGATGCTGGGCGTGCCGCCGCATCAGATCATGCGGCTGATCAAGCTGGGCGCCAAGGTCGTTGGCCTGCTGAAATTCGTCGGCGGCAAGCAGGATTAGCGGGGAGGACGGGGCATGGCACTGGCACAACGGGCACTTCGGGCACTCCCCACCTTGGCCGATCCGGTGCTGGCCGACCTGCGCTTTGCCGGCCTGCTTGGACCGGCGCAGTGGGCACTTCTGCCGGCCACGGTCCGCGCGCGGTTTGCCAAGCGCTATGCGCCGGGCGTCGCGGTCAGCTATGGCGGGGCGATCACATTTTGCCGGATGAGCGCCGCGGGCTGGTGCCTGGCGCAGCTCGCCCGGGCGATCGGCGCGCCGCTGCCGCTCGATCGCGGCGGCGGGATGGCCGCAGTGGTGACGGTGACCGAACATGCCCCCAGCGGCGGGCAGGTCTGGACCCGGGTCTATGCCCGTAGAGGCAGCTTTCCGCAGGTGATCCACAGCGCCAAGATGTTCGCTGGACCAACCGGGCTTGAGGAGTACCTCGGGCTGGGGGTTGGGGTGGCCTTGCGGGTCGAGGCGCTGGCGGACCGCATCGTGTTTCGGTCCGACCATTACTTTCTGCGCTGGGCGGGGCTGCGGCTACGCTTGCCACGCTGGCTGGAGCCGGGCGTGCTGCAGATTGACCACGTCGATCACGGCGGCGGACAGTTCGATTTCGTGCTCGATCTGGCGCACCCGCTGCTGGGCGAGCTGATCCACCAACACGGCGCGTTTTGCGATGCAGGAGAGTGATGATGACCAAGACGCTATGGACCTTTCTGCTGCTGCAGATCGCGCTGGGCCTGTTCGATACTGTGGCGCATCATGAGGGCTCCGAGCGGCTGGCTTGGCGCCCGGGTTCGCGGCGCGAACTGCAGCTCCACGGGATGCGCAATCTTCTGTATGCGGTGATGTTCATCGCGCTGGGCTGGTATCAACCGCGCGGCATGTGGGCGCTGGCCTTGGCCGCACTGCTGGTGACCGAGCTGTTCATTACACTGTGGGATTTTGTCGAGGAAGACCGAAGCCGCAAATTGCCCGCCAGCGAACGGGTCACGCACACCCTGCTGACGCTGAACTACGGCGTGATCCTGGCCTTGCTGGCACCGTTGATCACCGCCTGGGCGCGTGAGCCCAGCGGGCTGGTGCGCGCCGACTATGGCTGGCTCAGCTGGGTCTGCGCGCTGGCTGCAGTCGGCGTGGTGGTATCGGGCCTGCGCGATCTGTTCGCCGCGCGCCGGGCCGAACACTTGCGGCCAAGCCCGGCGGCGGCGCTGGCGACTGCGCTGACGGGCCGGCAGCACATTCTGATCACCGGCGGCACCGGCTTTGTCGGATCGCGGCTGGTGGCGGCATTGGTGGGGGCGGGGCACGATGTCACCGTGCTGACCCGCAACCGCGCCAGCGCCGACACGTTACCAGCCCCGGTGACCATCGTAACTGACCTCGATCAGATCGCCGCGAGCGCGCAGATCGATGGAATCGTCAACCTTGCCGGCGAGCCGCTTTCCGATGGGCTGTGGACCAACGCAAAACGCCAGCGGATCATCGCCTCGCGGGTCGAGGTGACTCACGCGTGCACCGCACTGATCGCACGGCTGGTGCGCAAACCGGCGGTGCTGGTCAGTGGCTCGGCGATCGGCTGGTACGGGCTGCGCGGAGACGAAGTGCTGGATGAGCAAAGCGACACCCGCGATTGCTTCTCGCACGAAGTTTGCCGCGAATGGGAAGCTGCGGCGGCGGGTACCGGGGTGCGCACAGTCTTGCTGCGGATCGGGCTGGTGCTCGACAATTCGGGCGGGATGCTCGCGCGGATGCTGACCCCGTTTGAATTCGGGCTGGGCGGGCCGTTCGGCAATGGCCGCCACTGGATGAGCTGGATCCACCGCGACGATCTGGTCCGGCTGATCGTCCACGCGATTGCGACCCCGGCGCTGTCCGGGCCGCTCAACGGCACCGCGCCCGAGCCGGTGACCAACCGCGACTTCACCCGCGCGCTCGGCCAGGCCTTGCGCCGCCCCGCGCTGATCCCGGTGCCGCGCCTGCCGCTGCACCTGCTGCTGGGGCAATTTGCCGACGAGCTGCTGTTCAGCGGCCAGCGCGTGATCCCCGCCGCCGCGCTCGCCAGCGGGTTCCGCTTCAACTATCCGCAGATCGGCCCGGCCTTTGCCGCGATAGTGGGGCGCAAGTCCGCCGCCTGACCAGTGCGAAAAAGCACAGCGACGAGCAGCGTCTGCAGGCTTGCCGGGGGCTGCGGCTGTGCTAGCTTGGCAGCCGAGTGATTTCACTGCCGGGGGGCGTGGTATGATGCGGCTGAGAGCGTTCGTTGGAATGATGCTGGCGGCCTTGGCCCTGGCGGTATCGCCCACACCAGCCACGGCGCAAGTCTATCCGACCGGGGCGGACCTGACTGACCCCGCCTATTACAACGTCATTCCGGTCGCTGCCCCGTTGATCCCGCAATCGCGCCGTTCGGTCGATCTGACGCGGTTCATGCCGCCGCCGGGAAATCAAGGCCAGCTGGGCTCGTGCGTCGGTTGGGCGGTGGCTTACGCCTCGCGCTCGTTTGTGGCCGGGATCAAGGGCGGGGCCGGCTGGTCGCTGCGCGGGCCATCGGGCCAATTCAGCGCTGGGTTCCTTTACAACGAGGTCAAGGCCCGCACCGCCGGGTTCTGCGACCGCAAGGGTATCCCGATCGCTTCGGCGCTGCAGTTCAGCGCCTCGGTCGGGGCGGTCACCCTGGCCGACTTCCCTTACAACGCAGCCGATTGCGCGCTGCGCGCGTCTTCAGTGCTGCTGTCGCGTGCCGACGCCTACAAGATCAAGGATTTCGCCTCGCTCGGCACCAGCGGCGGGGTGCCGCTCGATAAGGTAATCGAATCGCTCGATGCCGGGCGTCCGGTGATCCTGGCAATCGGGGTCGACAATGCCTTCATGTATTATCGCAGCGGGATTCTAAGCGTCTACAGCGGGCCCTCAGTGGGTTATCATGCGATTGTTGCGGTGGGTTATGACCGCGACGCGGGCACGCTCAAACTGATGAATTCGTGGGGACCGGGCTGGGGCGAAGCCGGCACGGTGCGGATCAGTTTCGAAGCGGCGCAGCGGATGATCGTTGAGGCTTACGTGATCCTAGATGCCTCGGCGCTTGACCAGATTCAGCCTGCGCCTGCGCCGGTTCCAGTTCCAGTGCCAGTTCCAGTTCCAACGCCCGGTCCTGCACCGGTGCCAGTCCCGCCGCCGCCTCCAGGACCAAATCCCGGCCCAGTCCCGATCAACCACTTGCAGGACCGCTATTACACTTGGTTCGATGCAGTTCATGATGGCGACACTGCAGCGGTGCGCAAGGAGCTCGAGCTGGGGCTGCGGCCCGATGTCGAAGTAGGGCACGATACCGCGCTCTACATCGCGATCGAAGATGGCAACCTGGCGCTGGTCAAACTGATGCTGCGCTATCGCCCGCGGCTGAACAGCTACGTTTACCGGCTGGGCAACTACCTCGTGCTGGCCAGTCTGGCCGAGCATAACAATGTCGCGATTACACAGGCGCTGATCGATGGCGGAATTGATCCAAACATTCTCGATAGCAAAGGCTACTCGCAGCTCTGCACCGTGAGCGCGACTGACGAGATCTATCCGGGCAGCCGCCAGATCTACCAGATTCTGAATGCCGCCGGGGGGCGGTGCATCGCGCCGGAGGTGAAATTCATATGACCATCCAGTCTGCTTTTCGGGTTGCCGCCGCGATCTGCGCCGCTGGGGTGCTGGCACAGCCGGCGCTCGCGCAAACAGTCACTTGCGCGCAGCTGGCGCAATTGCAGGAGCAAGGCAAAGACCATTTTGCCGAGATCAAAGGCGCGGCGACCTATCCGGGTTCAGCGCAATCCACCTTCCTGCTCGACGGGGCCGAGAGCTGCAGCCTCGACTTTCTCGATACCACTTATCCCAAGTTCAACTGCACCTGGTCGGGCTTTGCTGACGAGCAAAGCGCCGAGCAGGCAAGGCTGGAATTGAAGCGGCAGGTGCTGGCCTGTATGCCGCAGAAGTTCAAAGCGCGCGATCGCCAAATGAACCTCAGCGGGTCGAACAACTTCTACACACAAATCACTTTCGGAGGTCTGCAGCCGAAAATAACCATCGCGCGGCGCTATTCGAAAATTCGCCACCGCTTCACGGTCGAATTCAGCTTTGAGATGCAACTGTCCGAAGACTGAGCCCTAGCCCAGCCGCATCACCCAGCCATGCGGATCGGGGGCTTCGCCGCGCTGGATCGCTGTCAGCCGGGCCTTGAGCTTGCCGGTCAGTTGGCCGGGGCCGCCGCTGCCGATGGTGAACTCCTCACCGTGATCGGCGACTTTGCCGACCGGCGTGACCACCGCCGCGGTGCCGCAGGCGAAGGCTTCGATCAATTGGCCCGAGGCGGCATCGGCGCGCCACTGGTCAAGGCTGTAACGCTCTTCGCGCACGGTCAGGCCTTCATCGCGGGCCAGCTCCATCAGGCTTGCGCGAGTGACGCCGGGCAGGATCGTGCCGGTCAGCGGCGGGGTCAGCAGCGATCCATCGGCGAACACGAAGAACAGGTTCATGCCCCCCAGCTCCTCGATCCATTTGCGCTCAACCGCATCAAGGAACAGCACTTGATCGTAGCCTTGCGCATAAGCCGCGGCGGTCGGGACCAGGCTAGCGGCATAGTTGCCGCCGCACTTGGCCGCGCCGGTCCCGCCAGGCGCCGCGCGGGTATAGTCAGACACCGCCACAGTGATCGCCGGGGCGCCCGATTTGAAATAGTTGCCGGCTGGGCTGGCGATTACGATGAATTTGTACTGCTTGGCCGGGCGCACCCCAAGGAAAGCCTCGGTCGCGATCATGAACGGGCGCAGGTACAGTGATCCGCCCTCAACACTGGGGAACCATTCCTTGTCGGCGGCGACCAGTTCCTTGACCGCAGCGATGAATAGTTCGGGCGGCAGTTCGGGCATCGCCAGCCGCTGCGCCGACATATTGAGCCGTGCAGCGTTAGCCTCGGGCCGGAATAGCGCCATTGAACCATCGGGATGGCGATAGGCCTTCAGCCCCTCAAAAATCTCTTGCGCATAGTGCAGCACCGAGGCTGCCGGATCGAGCGGGATCGGGCCATAGGGAACCACCGCCGCGCTGTGCCAGCCGGTGCCTTCGGTCCAGTCGATCGTGACCATGTGATCGGTGAAGGTGGTGCCGAAACCGGGGTTGGCCAGCACCTGCGCGCGCACCTGCGCCGAACGCGGGGCGGGGCTGGGGGTATGCGTGAACGCCATGCGGGGCTCGGCCAAAGTCGCCATCAGAATCGTATCCTTCAACTGCGCAGCGCCGCCATTGAACTAAAATTACGCAAATTGCAATATGGTGGCAATTTTAAGATAGATGCAATTTGCCATTAATACATAGCGCGAATTGCGTGGCTTGCCAAACGCGCACTTGTCGATGGTACCAATGAGGAGGGCCGCTTGGGTCATTCCAGATGCGACCCCAAGTTCAAAAATGAGGAGGGCCGCTTCGGCTAAGCCAGAAGCGACCCTCGACATGGTCAGCGGCCGGAAGCGCCGCTCACGAAACCTCTATCGCTGATGGTGTCAGCGATAATGCTCCATGTTGCGGATTACCGACCCCTCTGCTGAACCATGAGACATCGGTCACCTCCTTTCACGCTAGTTGCCATTTGCCGACCAGTGCTGATCGACTGGACCGGACTGCATGATTGCGCGTCCGGCCACGAACCAATGTGTGAATCATTTTGCGCTGCACAACAAGACTTGCATTGTTTTATTTTGTTGTCAGGATCTGCCGCTTGCGCTGCAGCAAATGCCGCGCCGATCCCCTTAGCGGCAATCCTCGACCACACGGCTGATTTCGGGCCAGCTAGGCAAGTACAGCGTGGCCAGACTTGCAGTCTCCAAGGCAAAGCGGCCGCGCGAAAAAGCGATCGCGTCGAGCGCAGTGTCGCGCGCCGGCAATTCGGCGGTGACCATGCCGGGTGCGCCCAGCGCTGGATCGCTGCTCAGCGGGCGCAGGCTGGTGCCGCTGCGCAGTACCATCGGCACTGAACCAGTAGCAGTGCCGCGCCGCGCGATCAGCACCCGCGCTTTGTCTCGCTCGCAAGTCAGCGTGACCAAGGGCGCGGCGCCGGGCAGCCCGAAGCTGGCCATCGAGCGCCCACCGACCATGCCCCAGCGCCAGTCACCCGCAGTCTGCGGGGCATCGCGCCAATCGGCAGGTGAGGGCGGTGGCGGCACCGGACGCGGGCTGGGCCGGGGCACCGGGACGGGCTGCGGCAGCGGCTTTTGCGGGGCGGCGCACGATCCCGCTAGCATGAGCGTGCCAACTGCGATCGTTAGCGCCAGCGCGCGGGTCATGGGATGAATTGCCTTCACGCTGCTTCTATGGAAGGAGCCGGGCCGATGAGCAAGCTGCCCAAATCACGCGTCGATCAACTGCTGGTAACGCGCGGCCTGACCGAAAGCCGCGCTCGCGCGCAGGCACTGGTGCTGGCCGGGCTGGTCTTTTCAGGCGAAACCAAGATTGCCAAATCGGGTCAGACGCTGGCGGACGATGCCCCGTTGGAAGTGCGTGGGCGAGATCACCCGTGGGTTTCGCGCGGCGGGATCAAGCTGGCGCATGCACTCGAACACTTCGGGCTCGATCCTGCTGGCACCACCGCGATGGATATCGGCAGCTCGACCGGCGGGTTCACCGATGTGCTGCTGAGCAAAGGCGCGGTGCAGGTTTTTGCGGTCGATTCAGGGACCAACCAGCTCGCCTGGAAGCTGCGGCAGGATCCCCGCGTCACGGTGCTGGAACAGACCAGCGCGCGGCTGCTGACCCCGGCGTTGATCGACCGCCCGTGTACGTGGGTGGTCTGCGATGCCAGCTTCATCGGACTGGCCAAGGTGCTGGACGTCCCGCTACGCTTGGCCGCAACGCCGTGCCAATTGGTCGCGCTGATCAAACCGCAGTTTGAGGTCGGGCGCAGCGAAGTGGGCAAGGGCGGCGTGGTGCGCGACCAGGCCTTGCACGCGCGGGTCTGCGCCGAGGTGCAGGCTTGGCTCGAGGGTTTGGGCTGGCAAGTGCAAGGCGTGGTCCGCAGCCCGATCACCGGACCCGAAGGCAATGTCGAATTCCTGATCGCGGCGCAGCGTGAATAAGCCGGGGTGCCCATTGCGCAGCGGAGCGGGCCTCGGCACAGTCGGCGCGATGGTTTTTAACCGATTCGAGGCATTTTCATGAGCGAACTGGCGTCACCTGGACAGTTGCGCGCGGCGTTTTTGCGCTGGGCACTGGTACTGGTTCCGGGAATTCTGTTTCTGGGCTTCTTTTCGGGCCAACTGGCCAACAGCGGGCCGGGCAACATGTGGTTCTCAGAACTGACCAAGCCCAGTCTCTATCCGCCGCCGCAGGTGTTCGGGATTGTCTGGTCGATCCTCTACGTGGTGATCGCGCTGGCATTGGCCATGGTGGTGACGGCTTACGGCGCTGCGGGCCGCCGCGCGGCGATCATCGCCTTTATGGTGCAATTGGCGCTCAACTTGGCGTGGTCCCCGTTGTTCTTTGGCGCGCACCAAATGCTGCCGGCGCTGGTGCTGTTGATTGTGCTCGATCTGGCGATCATCGGCACGGTTGTGCTGTTTCGCCGGGTGCGCCCGCTCGCCGCCGGGCTGCTGCTGCCCTATCTGGCCTGGTGCCTGTTTGCGACTTTGCTCAACTGGCAGTTCATCCAAGCTAACCCCGATGCCGGCATTGCCGACGTCGATGTCGCGCTGCGCGGCTGAGCCCTTGAACCGCGCGTCCAAAAGGTCCATTTAGCTGCCATGCAAAGCGAAAATCCCTTGATCGCCGATATTGCCAAGCTGCTCAACAGCGCGGCTGGAACCATGGCCGGAATGGGCCGCGAAGCCCGCGATGCCGCGCGTGAGCGGGTCAAGGAAGCAGTCGGCGGGCTCGATTTCGTTGACCGGGACGAGTTTGACACGGTCAAGGCTATGGCTGCGGCGGCACGCGAAGAGAACGTCGCACTCGCGGCACGGCTCGCCGCACTGGAAGCAAAGCTCGCCAAAAAAGCCTGAATTTTCCGGGAACCTCTCGCCAGCTCTTTGCGTTGCACGGGCTGGCAATGTGAGTAGTTCCAGATGTTCACGCAGCTTAATCCGACCATTCCCGTCCACGTGCTGGGCAAAGGCGATGGCTATGCCATCGGCATGATCGACTATGGTCAGGAACATAACCTGATCTGGGTCACCGCGCTTGATGAGAGCGGCGAGCTGTGGTGCGCGCCCAATTACAAGGTCAGGCTGGGCAAGAACTGGACCATGGGGCGCAGCGAAAACCAACAAGTTGCGCAGGCCAAGGCCGATGCGCGCACGGCGGCCCAGTCCATCACTGCGGCAATCGTCCCGGACCCGGCGCTGAGCGACCCGTGATCTTGCGCAAGCCTGCGTAAAGCGCCATTGCCGGGCGATGCAATTGCGTGCCTCGGCCCTGGTTTGCGCGGTCCGCCCGCATGGTGAGACGGGCGCGGTGGTGCGGGTACTGACCCGCGATGCCGGGATGCTGGCGGGCTATGTTGCTGGCGCGCGCGGGCGGGTGCTGCGCCCGGTGCTGATCCCCGGCAATCTGATCGAGGTCGAGGCGCGCTGGCGCAATGAGGCGCAGCTGCCGTTTCTGCGCGCTGAGCTGCTGAGCAGCCGCGGCCCGTGGTTGAGCGAACCATTGCCCGCCGCCGCGATCGGCTGGGCCACGGCTTTTGCCGCCAGCGCGCTGGAGGAGCGGCAGGCTTTTCCCGCGCTGTACGATGCGCTCGTCGGGCTGCTCAATGCGGTCTGCCACGCCCCCTCGGCGCGCGGCTGGCTGCCGGGGCTGCTGGCTTACGAAACGCTGATGTTGCGCGAACTGGGTTATGGCGGTGATCTGCCGGCGCAGTTGGATGAAGACATGCCCGAGTTGCTCGCCCGGTTCGATGCGCTCGGCATGCGAATATCGCGCTACCTGCTTGCCGAACGGCGCGGCGATGTTATGGCGGCGCGCGCCATGCTGCGGGAGCGATTGGCGAAGATAGGGTAGCAGCAGTGGCGGGCACAGTGACGGGCACAATCGCGGTTTTGGCAGGCGACGGGATTGGCCCCGAAGTGACGCGCGAAGCCGTGCGCGTGCTCGAGGCTTTGGCGCTGCCGGGGCTGGAATTGACCGAAGCCGATGTCGGCGGCGCGGCCTATCATCGCCACGGCCATCCATTGCCGCCCGAGACGCTCGCAATTGCCCGCAGCAGCGACGCGATCCTGTTCGGCGCGGTTGGTGATCCCAGCTGCGATAACCTCGAACGGTCACTGCGGCCCGAGCAGGCCATTCTCGGCCTGCGCAAAGAGCTGGGACTGTTTGCCAACCTGCGGCCTGCCAAGGTTTTCAAAGGGCTGGAAGACGCTTCTGCATTGCGGTCTGAAGTTGCCGGCGCGATCGACCTGCTGATCGTGCGTGAGCTCAACGGCGATGTATACTTTGGCGACAAGGGTATGCGGGTGCTGCCCGATGGCCGCCGCCAGGGCTGGGACATGATGTCCTATGCCGAAGACGAAGTGCGCCGGATCGCGCACGTCGGGTTCAAGGCCGCGCAAGGTCGGCGCGGCAAACTGTGTTCGGTCGACAAGGCCAATGTGCTCGAAACCTCGCAGCTGTGGCGCGATGTGGTCGGCGAAGTGGCGGCTGAATACCCGGACGTCGAGCTCAACCACATGTACGTCGACAACGCCGCGATGCAGTTGGTGCGCAGTCCCGGGCAGTTCGACGTGATCGTCACCGGCAACCTGTTTGGCGATATCCTGTCCGATCAGGCCAGCATGTGCGTCGGCTCAATCGGGCTGCTCGCCTCGGCCTCATTGAGCGCGGGGACGCATGGGCTGTACGAGCCGATCCACGGCTCGGCCCCCGATATTGCCGGGCATGGCGTCGCGAACCCGATGGCCACCGTGCTCTCGCTCGCGATGCTGCTGCGCCATTCGCTTGAGCTGGAAGCGGCGGCGGCGCGGGTTGAAGCGGCGGTGGCGCAGGCTTTGGCCGATGGCGTGCGCGGCGCGGATCTGGGCGGATCGCACGGCACGGTTGCCATTGGCAGCGCGATTGTGGAAAGACTGTAATATGACCATCCGCCTCGGCGTTGTCCTGCCCACTTACAACGAGCGCGGAAACCTGCGCGGCATGGTCGCGCGGCTCGACCAGGCGCTGGCCGGGATCGATTTCGAAGTGATCGTGGTCGACGATAACAGCCCCGATGGCACTTCGGACGAGGCGCGCCAAATCGCGCAGGAAGACGGGCGGGTCCACGTGATCCAGCGGATCGGGCGGCGCGGGCTGTCGTCGGCGGCGATCGAGGGGATGTGCGCCACTTCGGCCCCGGTGGTCGCGGTGATGGACGCTGATCATCAGCACGACCCCGAACTGCTACCGGGTATGCTCGCAGCGATCGAGGACGGGACGCATGACCTGTCCTACGCCAGCCGCTTTGCCGAGGGTGCGAGCACCGAAGCCTGGGGCCGGCCCGACCGGGTCAAAGCTTCAAACTTTGCCAACCGCATCGCCAACAAGGTTACCGGGGTTGAATTGTCTGACCCGATGAGCGGCTATTTCATGCTGCGGACCGAAGTGTTGCGGGCCGACGCGCACCGGCTGTCGGGCGTGGGTTTCAAGATCCTGCTCGACATTCTCGCCACCGTCGATGCGCCGCTGCGGATCAAGGAAGTGCCGATGCACTTCGCCGCCCGGGCAGAGGGTGAGAGCAAGCTTGACCGCACCGTGGTATTCGAATTCCTGGTCGGGCTCTATGACAAGTGGCTCGGGCGGATCATCCCGACCCGCTTCGCGCTGTTCGCTACGGTCGGCGCAATGGGCGTGGTGGTGCAGTTCGCGATGTTGTGGCTGGTGCTGAGCGGCGTGCTGGGGGAGAAGTTCGCCTTTGGTCACTGGACCAGCGACCGCACGACTTTCAACATCGCCAACGCCATCGCGTCGCTGACCGCGATGACCTTCAACTTCACGCTCAACAACGAACTGACCTATTCGGACAAACGCCTGCGCGGGGTCTCGGCCTGGCTGCGCGGCTGGGCCAAATTCGGCCTGACCTGCGCGGTCGGCGTCCTCGCCAGCGTCGCCACCACCGATGCTTTGAAGCGCATGCAGATCAATGATGTTCTGGCGGTTTTAACCGGGATTGTAGTGGCTTCGGTATGGAACTTCGCGCTGTCTAGCAAGTTTGTCTGGGGCAAGTATTGACGGTTGGTAACCTAGGATTGCGGGGCGGCGGGTTGCCTACAGTCCGGCAAATCCTGAGTAAAAAGCCTGAACACTAACCACCCGATCTCTGTCAAATTTGATCGTGTAGATGTTGTATCCCCCCATATGCGCTGGCAGTCCAAAACGCCATTCTGGATCGGCGTTGAGCAATTGAGGGCGGTCTCCTTCAAGCAGACCAAGCGTTAGAATGCGGGCCGCTAGCGTTTGTCTAGTTTCACCAATCCTGAAAGGGCCGACATTCCCGCTCCGATAGGTCATAGAAAACGTAAAAAGCGTACTATCGTCAACCGAAAATAATGCAGCCAAATCGGGCCGGTCGCGGCCAAACATGTGTCGTATAACGGGAGGAAGCGCGACGACTAGTGTTACCACTATCGCGCCAGCTACTAGCTTCTTGGACCACATTGAAAAAATATAGCTTCAATGGGAGGCGTCCGCAACCAGGTCGCAAGTTGTCATTATGGAACCTAACCATCTCATGTTGCGTCGATCAAACGCCAGCTAAAAGATGATGGCATCCCGCCATGACCTGACCTTGGCGAGCAAGCGCGCGCCCAAGCTGGCGGGGGGCTGCGGGGCATCCCAATCGTCCAGGGGTTCGGTTTGCGGCGGCTCAGCGGCAACATCGGCGATTGCGGCTGGTTCCTTGACGGGGTCTGACTGTTCGTCCGTCAGTTGCAATTCCACAAGCGGCGCATGGTTGGGGGCGGGGGCATGCGTGGCGATCAGGCATTGCAGGCGTTGCTGCAGGTCGCCCTCGCGCGGGCTGAGCATGTCGCGGAAGTCGGCGCTGTGGCGGGCGGGTTTTTTGGCGAGTAACAGGCCGCCATCGCTGGTCAGGGCCATGGATTCGAGTTCGGGTTCTAGTTGCGGCTCAGGCTGTGGTTCAACCGCGCGCACGGACTCTTCAAATGCGGGCGCGGGCAGAGCTTCCTCGGGCACAGCCGCGACCACGGCGGGTTCGGGATGGTTCAGCTGGCGCAGCCCCGCGATCCGCACGGCGATCTCGTCCTCGCTCTCCTCGAGCACCAGCACTGCGCGCTTTTTCGCGCGGGGGATGCCGGTCAGCAGCAGACTGCTGTAGCGCGGGACGGGCACTTCCTGCCCGATCACCACCATGTCTTCGGCGCCTGAAGCCGCCTTGGCGGCTTCGTCCGACAGGCCCGCAACCGGCGCGTCGATATAAGGGTAAACGCTGTTGCTGCCCGCAGTTACGCAGAGCGCGCGCGGCAGGCCGTCGCGCTCGATCCGCTCGGTCACCGCCTGAACCAGCAGCGCCGACAGCAGACACGCGCCGAGCGATCCGGCGCATAGACCAGCCTCATCGGGCTCGTCGCTGTCCAGCAAGTGCGCCTCAAGGCTCGCCAGCGCGCCGACCAGATCGTCGATCCCGTCCAGACCCAGCGCATTGTCGTTCGCCTGCGCATCGCCGTTCCAGATGCAGCCATCGAACGAATAGCCATCGAGCAGATCTTCGCGGCGGCTTTGCGAGAATGGAAACGAATCGTCGTTGAAATAACTGGTTTCGATGTGTGGGTGCAAATGCCCTTGCGCGTCGGGCTGGGGCACGTCCTCACCGGACCAGCCGAATGCTACCATCATCGCGGTGATTGGGCGTCCGGGCCGGTCGTGCCGCGCCATGGCATCGCCCAGTGTGGCCCAGCCGCTGATCGTCAGGTCGGCCGGTTCGACCGAGAGAAAACGTTGCGGCAGGATACCGCCCGGCCCGGCATAGGGCGTCAGCAGCACGCGCAGCCGCTTAATGGCCGAATAGGCCTTGCCTTCGCGCAGTCTGTTTTGGATCGAACGGCGAAAGTCTTCTTCGTTCAATCCACCTAAAGTGATGGTTGTCACACGCGTTTCCCGGCACTGGCCTGCGTACGGTGTGCGCCGCAATGGTTGATTTGTGGTTACGCATTGAGTGAATTAACGCCAGCTCGGCAGCCACATCCACTTGTTGAAACTCATCCGTCCGTCTGCCAGCGCCGCAGCCGAAATGATCGGGTAAAACCCTGCAAACAGCAGAAAACTCAGCGCCAGCGTGACCGGCATCAGCCAGCGCCAGCGATCGGTCCGCCGCCACACCGCCTCCAAAGCGAGCGCAAGGCAAGCCATCATGAAGGTGCTGGGCAGCAGATAGTGATAGAAAAACTGCACCGGTTTGCCCGACAGCGGCCACAGCGCCAGCGCGGCCGTATACAGCGCGGCGAAGACCAGCGCGTCATGGCGGCGGTGGCGCAGGCCGGCCCACAGCGACCAGCCGAGTGCAGCCAGACCAGCATACATCGTGAACGGATTGCCGATCAAAACGATCCCGCGCTGGGCCCCGTCAACGTCCTTGTACAGATACCAAACCGCGCGCCAATTCGCCATCCACTCGTACCAGACCGAGCGGTACGGATGCAGCCGGACGACGCTGTCTTGCAATCGGATCATAAAGGCATGCCACGCCAGCGGGTGCCGCGGGTCGACCGGGTTCTGGACCCAGTGGAAAGCTGGCCAGAAGGTCAGCCAGTAAGTGGCGAGCGGGAGGACGCCGAGCCATAGTGCCGCCTCGAGTAAGGAAATTCCGGCAACCGGGCCGCCGCCGCGCGCAATCAGAAAGCGGCGGCCGTGCGCCTTGATCCGCGCTGCGAGAAACAACAGGCCGGGCAGCAACACGATCGGCAGCACGCTCCACTTGGTGCCCAGTGACAAGCCGAGCAGCAGTCCGGTCAAAGGCAGCCGCCAGCGCGCTTGCCTGGGCCGGCGGCAGGCGGCGGCTAATTGCCACAGTGCAGTCATGCCCAAGCTCGCCATGATCATGTCGAGCATTGCGATTCGGCTGTGGATGAACCAGAAGAAGTCGGATCCCAGCAGCAGCGCCGCCAATATCGCGGCCAGCCGCCGCCCGCTGACCAGCCACACCAGCCGCGAAAAGGCGAATAGACCGAACGCGCCGCACAAGGCCGAGGGCACCCGCCAATACAGCGGTTGATCACCCAGCCAGCGGATCGCGGCGGCGATCACGGTCTTGCCGAACATCGGGTGTTCGGCATTGGCGCGCACGCCATCGTTGAGCTTGCGCGCGGCATTTACATAGTGGACTTCATCAAAATAGATCTGGTCGGGCGTCCCCAGCCGCCACCACACCAGCGACAGGAAAAACACCGCGATCACCGCGCACCAGTCGGCCGGGTCTTTTTCTGTGGTAAAGCGCGGCTGCATCGCGGGCGGGACTATCGGGATGGCGCGCGCAGCGCAACGCTCTTGCGCAGGCACAATCGCGCACTTAGAGCCAGCGCACTATGAAACGCACCACTGGCACCGACCGATCAATCACCAGCAAGTGGCGGCCCGCCACGCAGGCCGTGCGCGCCGGGACCTGGCGCAGCGAGCAGGGGGAGACCAGCGAGGCGCTGTTCCTGACCTCAGGCTATGCCTACGATGACGCTGAAACCGCCGCCGCGCGGTTCCGCGGTGAAGACCCCGGGATGACCTATTCGCGGCTGCAGAACCCGACCGTGGCGATGCTGGAGGAACGTATCGCGCTGATGGACGGGGCCGAGGCGTGCCGGGTCCAGGCATCGGGCATGGCGGCGATGACCGCGGCCTTGCTGTGTCAGCTCAGTCACGGCGATCACGTGGTCGCGGGCCGTGCTGCCTTTGGCTCGTGCCGCTGGCTGGTCGACCAGCTGTTCCCGCGCTTCGGGATCGAGGCGACGACGATTGATGCGCGCGACAACGATCAATGGGCGGCCGCAATTCGCCCCAACACCAAGGTGTTCTTTTTCGAGACCCCAGCCAACCCGACGATGGACATTGTCGATCTGAAATACGTTTGTGATCTGGCCCGCGCGCGCGGGATCACCACGGTGGTCGACAACGCTTTTGCCACTTCGGCCTTGCAGCGCCCGATCGAATGGGGCGCCGATGTGGTGGCCTATTCGGCGACCAAGATGATGGACGGGCAGGGCCGCGTGCTGGCCGGTGCAGTCTCCGGCTCGGCTGAATTTATCAACAATGTGCTGCTGCCGTTCCAGCGCAACACTGGGCCCAACCTGTCCCCGTTCAACGCCTGGGTGGTGCTCAAGGGCCTCGAAACGCTCGATTTGCGAATCAAGCGGCAAAGTGAAAACTCGGTCAAGGTTGGCAAGTTCCTCGAAGGCCGGGTGCCAAGGATCAGTCATCCTGGCCTTGCCAGCCATCCACAGCACAATCTGGCGATGCAGCAGATGGATGCGGCGGGATCGATCTTCAGCTTTGAGGTTGAGGGCCGCGCGCAGGCGCATGCCTTGCTCAATGCGCTGACCCTGATCGATATCTCGAACAACATCGGCGATTCGCGCAGCCTGATGTGCCATAACGCTTCGACCACGCACTATTCGGTCAGCGCCGAGGCCCGGGCTGAGATGGGCGTGACCGAGGGGATGTTGCGGCTCAATGTCGGGCTGGAAGATCCGGCCGACCTGATCGACGATCTCGATCAGGCGCTGACCAGCGCCGGGCTGTAAGCCCCCGCGCTAAAAGGCAATTATTTCGGGAACCAATCGCTGTGTCATTTGTTACAGTGAGCGGATAGGTGCATCCGCGGGGAGGGTTCGAGATACATGCAGCTTCAAGACCTCTACGCCGCGATCGTCGAAAGCACCGAAGCCGCGATCATTTCAAAAGACCTTGAAGGCCGAGTGCTGACCTGGAACATGGCGGCCGAAAAAATCTTCGGCTGGACCGCGGCCGAGATGGTCGGCCAGCCGCTCAGCCGCATCATCCCGACGGACCGGGAAGCCGAGGAAGCCTACATTCTGGCGGCAGTCCGGCAAGGCGAAGCCGCGACGCGGATGGAAACCGTGCGGCTGCGCAAGGACGGTTCGCTCGTCGATATTGCGGTGCTGGTATCGCCGATTCGCGATGCTGATGGAGTGATCATCGGCGCCAGCAAAATCGCCCGCGAACTCACCGATGAATTGCGCGTCCGCGCCGCGCTGAACGAAAGCGAAACCCGCTTCAGCCTGATGGCCGACAATATCTCGCAACTGGCGTGGATCGCTGACGGCGAGGGGTGGATCTTCTGGTACAACCGCCGGTGGTTCGATTACACCGGCACAGCGCTGGAAGACATGGCCGGATGGGGCTGGAAATCGGTGCAGCACCCCGATCACATCGACCGCGTGGTTGAGCGGATCAGTTATTGTTTTGCCAACGGGATCGAGTGGGAAGATACCTTTCCGCTGCGCGCGGCGGACGGCGAATACCGCTGGTTTCTGTCGCGTGCCGTGCCGATGCGCGATAATCAGGGCAAAGTCCTGTACTGGTTTGGCACCAATACCGACATCACCGAACAGCGCGATGCCGAGCGTCGGATCCAATTGCTGCTGATGGAGGTCAACCATCGGAGCAAAAACCTGCTCGCGGTGGTGCAATCGATCGCCCGGCGCACCGCGGCCAAACCCGAAGACTTCATCCCCCGGCTTGAACGGCGGATTGCAGCGCTCTCGGCCAATCAGGATGTGCTGGTCAACCGCGATTGGGCGGCGGTCCCGTTGCACGAATTGATCGAGGGCCAGCTGTTGTTCCTGGGCCAGCTGCGGACCCAGATCACGCTATCGGGCCCGACCGTGGTGATTCAGCCGGCCACCGCCGAAGCGCTCGGCATGACGCTGCACGAACTGGCGAGCAACGCCGAAAACTATGGCGCGCTGTTTGTGCCCGAGGGGCGCGTGGCGATCGAGTGGCACGTGCTGGGGAGCGGTGCTGATGCGCAATTCGTGCTCAACTGGACCGAAACCAATGGCCCGCGCATTACCGGCGATCCCGAACGCGGGTTCGGCACGCGGATCATCGAGGAAGTGCCGCGCGGGCGGCTGCGCGGAACGGTGGCCCTGGCCTATCCGCCGGAGGGGTTCCACTTCACATTGCAGTGCCCGGTGGCCAACGTGCTGGCCAAGGACGACTGACCGCGCCGGCCACAGCTGCCAGCAATCGTTCGGTTTGGTCTTGCGCGGCATTGTCGCCGGGCCTGGCAGTCGCTATCTTGCCCGCCATGAAGGAACTGTTTCAGCACGCCGCACTGACTGAGGGGATTACCGTGCGTGTCGCGGTGAACTTTCTGCCCGAACAATCGCGGATCGAGGCGGGCAAGTGGTTCTGGCTTTATCACATCCGGATCGAAAACCATTCGGCGCAGGCGGTACAACTGCTGACCCGGCACTGGCGGATCACCGACGGCCGCGGGATGGTCAACCTGGTTGAGGGTGACGGGGTGGTGGGCGAACAGCCGATCCTGCATCCGGGGCAGAGCCACGACTATGTCTCGGGCTGCCCGCTGACCACCGCGCATGGCAGCATGGCCGGGCATTACAGTTTCCAGCGTGAGGATGGCTCGCTGCTCGATGTGGCGATCCCGTTCTTCCCGCTGGCCGCGCCTGCAACTGCGGGCTAGACCGCCCCCGCCATGAAGCGCACGCATCTTCCCCTCAACGCCTTGCGCGTGTTCGATGCAGCCGCGCGGCATCTGTCGTTCACCCGCGCGGCGGACGAACTGGCGGTGACCCCTGCGGCGGTCGGGCAGCAGATCCGGGCGCTTGAAGACGTGCTCGGCGTGGTCCTGTTCCGCCGCACGCCCAAAGGGCTGGAGCTGACCGACGAAGCGTCTGCCGGGCTTGAAGCGCTGCGCACCGGGTTCCTCCATCTGGAAGACGCAGTCCGCGCGATGCAGGCCGGGCAATCGAGCCACGTCTACACCATCGCCGCCCCGCGCGAATTCTTCGCGACCTGGCTCGCGCCGCGGCTGGCCGCGTTCCGCCAGACCAATGCCGAAGTGCGCTACAATCTGGTTTCGGACGAAGACGCCGATTTCACCGAGGCCAACCTCGACCTCGCGGTGCGCTGGGCCGAAGGACCGGGCGAGCTGGAAGGCGTGATGCTGGGTACGCCAAGCCGCGTGACCGTGGGCGCAATCGAATCAAAGGACGGCTGCTGGATCGCCTGGCCCGGTGATCCTGCGCCCGAGGGTGACGGCTGCGAAGCCCCGCTGCTCAACGTCGGCGATGCCGGCCAGGCTCTCGCCGCCGCCGCCGCCGGCATGGGCCGCGCGCGGGTGCCCGCCCTGCTCGCGCAATCATGGCTCGATCGCGGCCGGATCAAGTCGCTCGGGGATGCCGAAGAGTGCCGCCAAAGCTACTGGCTCGTCGCCCCCGCACCGCAGTGGCGCCAGAAGAAGGTCAAGGCGCTGGTAGCGTTTTTGGTGGGGTGATGACAGTCGCGCTCGAAATTCAGCCTATGGCACCGCATCAGACCGGCGAATTTGCAGCGATCTGGATCCCTTGGCTGGAAAGTATGGGCCGCGTGCCCGAGGCCGAGGATCTGGAGATCATGCGCGACCCGGCGGCCTATTATCGCAGCACGGGCGGGGAGGCATTTCTCGCCATGCTCGGCACCGAGATAGTTGGCACGGTTGCAGTGAAGGGCTTGGGCAGCAGCGGCTTTGAATTTTGCAAGCTGGTGGTGGCCGAGGCGGCTCGCGGCCATGGTGCTGGGCGCGCGCTGGTGCAGCAATGCCTTGATTTTTCATCGTCGAAGGGTGGGCCGCAGCTCTATCTTCAGTCGTTCAGTGCGTTGGACGTGGCGCTTGGTCTTTATCGGCGAATGGGCTTTCAAGACGCCGAACCGCCGCAGGAAATGGCGGTGCTGGCCCGCACCACCGTGATCATGAAAAAGCTGACGTAGAGCGTCATTTCAATACTAGTCCGATCCATTGGCGTCAGCGACGGCTGGGGGGTTTGGAGGTTCCGATCAACTGGACTTTGTGGTTGAGCCGGGTTTAGCGCGGGGAGAAAGTGATGCAGCAGAGTTTGATCAGCGAATGGCGCGGTATGGCCAAGGCGCAGAAGACTGCGGTCTGGGCGGCCTATCTGGGCTGGACGCTCGATGCGTTCGATTTCTTCCTGCTGGTGTTCTCGATTAAGGCGATTGCCGAGGCCTTCGGGGTCGACAAGATTCAGGTCACCGACGCGATTTTCTACACGCTGGCGGCGCGGCCGGTGGGGGCGCTGGTGTTTGGCTGGATGGCTGAGCGGATCGGGCGGCGGCCGGTGCTGGTGATGGTGGTGCTGGGCTTTTCGGTGCTTTCGGCACTGTCCGGGCTCACCCAGACGCTGACCCAGCTGCTGATCGTGCGCACGCTGTTCGGCTTTGCGATGGGCGGCGAGTGGGGGATCGGCGCGAGCCTGGCGATGGAGACGATCCCGCCGCGGCTGCGCGGGCCGGTCTCGGGGCTGATCCAGTCGGGCTATCCCAGCGGCGCGCTGCTCGCGAGCCTCGCTTATTTCCTGTTTTTCGACTCGATCGGTTGGCGCGGAATGTTCTTCCTGGGCCTGGCACCCGCATTGTTCGTGCTGTTCGTGCGGCTGCATGTGCAGGAAAGCCCGCACTTTACAGCGCGACAGGGGCAAGTGGTCGAGCATCCACTGCGCGCGATCGCGGCGAACTGGAAGCTGGTGCTCTATCTGGTCGTGCTGATGACGCTGTTCAACAGCTTCAGTCACGGCACCCAGGACCTGCACGCCACTTTCCTGCAAACCCAGCGCAAGCTTGATACCCACGCGGTCGGGCTGATCAGCATCGTCGGCTATTTCGGTGCAATCGTTGGCGCGATGTGCATGGGGCCGTTGTCGCTCAAGATCGGTCGGCGGCGCACGATTGCGCTGGCCTGCACGCTGGCGCTGCTGGTCTTGCCGCTATGGGCCTGGGCCCCCACTCCGCTGCTGCTGGGGTTGGGCGCGTTCCTGATGCAAGCCGGGGTGCAGGGCGCCTGGGCGATGGTCCCGGCGCACCTCAACGAGCTGTCACCCCCGGCGGCGCGGGCGATGTTCCCCGGGCTGGTCTATCAGCTGGGCAACCTGCTTTCATCCTACAACGTCCAGATCCAAGGACAGATCGCCACGGCGCACGGCGGCGACTATGCCTATGCGCTGGCGCTGTTCGGCGGGGTGGTCGCGGTGCTGCTGGCCTTGTGGGCGCAGCTCGGCCCGGAAAAGAGCACCGGCGAGCTGGCGCGCGGCTAGGCTGCGCAGCTACGGCCGCAGCCCGTAGCGCACGAACCGCTCGTCGATCTGCGGGTCGAAGCGGCGCGCGCGGGCGAGGTCAGCCTGCCCGCCCGCGGCGTCGCCGGTGCGCAGCCGGGCGATGCCGCGCCCGAACAGCGTCGCCGGACTTTCGGGCAGCGAGCGCAGCGCCTCGGTGTAAAGCGTGATCGCGGCGGGGTAATTGCCTTGCTGCAGCTCCACCATCCCCAGACTGTCAACATACATCCCGACCCGGCCGGGACGCAGCGCGGCTTCGCAGCTGGTGCGCGCAGCCGGCAGATCAATCCGCCAGATCGCGCGTTCCCAGCACGCTTCGTTGCGCATTTGTGGATCGTTCGGGGCGCCTTGCTCGGCCACGCCTAGTGCCGCATTGAGTGGCACGCCATCGCCGCTGGCCCGCACCGCCAGCCCGCGCTGGATCGCGATCCGAGCTGTGGCCGCGCCGGGCTTGGCCATGGCAGAATCATAAGCCGCGAGCAGCTTGGCCAGCCGCTTGGGATCATGGCCGATCGCGATCAGCGCGGGTTCGGGCAATTGCCGGCTGGGATCGAGTTTGATCACAGTCAGCATATCGCCCAACTGCTGATCGGGCGCACCGGACAGGCCGTATTCCAGCCGGATCATTGCCGCTTCGATATTGGGAGTCTTGCCGTCCAGCGCCAAAGTTTCGCGCCGCGCCTCCGCCATCGCGCCTTGTTTGACCAGCAAGTCGCACAGCAGCCAGACCGCGTCCTCATTGTCCTTGGTCAGCTTGCGCAAATCACGCGCCGAGGCGAGCGCCTCGGCCGGGCGGCCGAGCAGCTGGAGCAGCCGCACCTGGCCCCAGCGCGGCCAGACCATATCGGGGTGCAGGTTGACCAGGATCTGCCGGTCGGCCAGCGCTCCTTCCAGATCGCCTGACGCTTCGCGGATCAGCGAGCGCAGCGGATAGAGGTTCTCATCCTCGGGCGTGATCAGGATCGCGCGGTCGGCCACCACCAGCGCGTCGTCATATTGGCCCTGTTCGAACAGCAGCCGGGCCTTGATGCTCAGCGCCAGCGGTAGCCGCGGGTTGAGCGCCAAGGCGGCGTCCAGATCGCGCTTTGCCTCGCTCAGCTTGCCCTCGGCAAAGTCCACCGCGCCGCGCAACGCCAGCAGCTGAGGGTCGCGCGGGGTCGCGCTCAGCCGCAAGTCAAGCTGTTCGCGCGCCGGGGCAAATTGGCCTTGATCGATCAGCGCCTCGATTTGCTTGTTGGCAGCGTCGGCATTGCCCGGGGCATCCTTGGCGACGATCGCGGCGGGCAAGCGGATGTAGAGCTTGCGGGCGAACAGCGTATCGGTCTGCTTATCGGCATCGAGGCCTTGCGCTGCGGTCATTTCGGTCCGGGGGCTGCGCTCGGTGGTGGTCATCTCAAACCGGTTTCCGGTCAGCTTGGCGGTGCGGGTGTAGTGGACCCCGCCAATCGTCTCGTCGAATTCGTCTCCGTCGAGCGTGAAGCCATGGCCGCCATCGGGCAGTAGCAGCACCGTGGTGGTCCGGGCATAGCGCCGCGCGGCGACGACCACCGAATCGGCGGCGGGCGGCTTGTCGTGATCGCTGACGATATCGGTGCCGAGCTGCGCATTGTCGACGGTGTAGCGAAAAGTCGCGTCCTTGCCGGTGCGGTGCCAGTCCATTTTGGCGGTGCCGGTAAAGCCGATGCGGATTTCGCCGGTATCGGCGTCGACTTCCTGCGTGACCCTATCAATGGTCAAATCAGAGCGCCGAGCGTTCCACATCGCGCGCAGGAATTCGTCGAGCTTTTCAGGATCGAGCACTTGCAGGGCCTGCGAGAACAGCTGACCGTCATCGCCGCGCAGCACCGCATGGCCGCTGGCCCTGGCAGGCGCATCAAGCCCGGCCGAGGCATCGAATTCCAGCGTCCATTCACTTTGCGGGTGCCGGTATTCGTCCGAGGGGATCGCCAGCAGGCCGGTGCTCGCAGTGCCGAGCGGCAGCCCCCACAGGAACGGCGGCGATTCCAGATCCTCGATCCGCGCGCTGTCCATCCGCGTGCCATCGAGCCAGTAGTCCTTGCCCGCGATCCGGGCATGGACGATCACGTGATCGAACCGCCCTGGCTCGGGCAGGATCTTGTCGGTGCCCTCGCCGCGTTTGGTCGAAACCAACAACGGCTCGGCCTCAATCCCCAGCCCATGGAGCAAGGCCAGCAGCAGCACGGTCTTGCCCTTGCAGTCACCGATCTTGCGGTCCCACACGGTATCGGCGCTGATCGGGACATAACCGCCCAAGCCCTCGAGCTCGGCGAAATAGCGCACATCGCGCTGGACCAGCCGCAGTGCGGCATTGGCGCGGACCATCGGGTCGGGGCTGAGCGCGGCGATCCGGGTGACTTCGGCGGTGACTTTTGAATCGGGTGCCAGGGTAGAACTGCGGGCGAAATGCTGGCCCATGGTAGCGGCAACTTCGGCCCAGCTGGCAAAATCGGTGACCTGCACGGTGTAATTGTCAATCTCACGTAGCAGCGTGTCGGCCTGCAGCTTGGGCGCGTTCCAATCGAGCGCGGTGCTGACCGTGGTAACCATGCCCGCCGCCTCAGTCCGTTTGGGCGCGGGTAAAACGCTGCCGAAACGAGCTTTGACCGTGCTGGCCTTAGGATGGCTCTCCGCAAGGTAAAATTGCCCGTAATGCGTGCCCGGAAAGGCGAAATATTCAAACTCGCGGTGCCCGGCCAGCGCGGCGTTCTGGCTGTCAGTAGTAAAACTGAACTCCAGCTCGTCGCCCACGCGCAGATCGCTGACCGGCATATAGGCGGTCAGCGTGCCATCAAGCTGGAACATCTGCAGCTGCGCTTCCTGGCGCAAGGTCGTGAACTTGCCGCTGGCCAGCAGGTCGATCGGCTTGCCGTCCCGGATGATCCGCGCGACATGGATCGTCACCCCGCCGCGCGACGGTTGCCACTGCACGGTCAGGTTGGTGGCGAGCTGCAAGGATGCGGGCGAATTGAAGCGGATCACGGTATGCTGGAACTGATGCACCCCGGCAGTGTCGGTGCGGATCTGCGAATCGAGCAGCCGCAGATCGACCCCGCCTTTGGCCAGTGGCGCCGTGGCGGTAATCGGGGTGACCCAGCCGGGCGGGGGCGCGATGGTTACTTGGGGCAGCGCGGCCTGATTGTCCGCTGGCGCGACCGGAGGCGCGGGGGCGGCAACCTGGCGGGCGATGACCGGGGCGGACACAAGTGCAAATACGGAAGCGGCAAGTAACAGCGAACGGTTGTACACGCCGGATTCCCCTCGATTATTTTCAGGCTTCTTGATGGCGGATGGTAAGCACGGCGGCGGCACTTGCCAAGCGCCAATCCCGGAGCTTGCCAGCCTGCAGGCAGCGTGTCAGGGCAGCAGGCTATGACCCAGACCGCGGCCGCCCCCACCACCATCCGGATCCCGATCGCAGGCGGGCTGAGCCTGGCCGCTGACGTTGCCGGGGTGCATGGCGCGCCGACCGTGGTGCTGGGCCACGGCGGCGGACAGACCCGGCATTCGTGGGACAAGTGCGAAACGCAGCTGGCCTCGGCCGGGTACTACGCGATCAATTATGATCTGCGCGGCCACGGTGATAGCGACTGGTCGCCTGACGGGGATTACGGGATCGAAACCCGCGCCCGCGATCTGATTGCGGTAGCGGGGCAGGGCTCGCGCCCGGTGGCGCTGGTCGGCGCTTCGCTGGGCGGGATCACCGCTTTGGTCGCCGCGTCGCTGGGGCTGGAGCCGGCCGCGCTGGTGCTGGTCGATATCGTGCCCAAGATGTCGCCAGTCGGGGTCGCCAAGATCCGCGGCTTCATGATGGGCAGCCCCGATGGGTTCGCCTCGCTGGAAGAAGCGGCTGATGCGATCTCAGCCTATTATCCTGACCGGCCCCGGCCCAAGGATTTGTCGGGCCTGCACAAGAACCTGCGGCTGGGTGACGATGGCCGGTACCGCTGGCATTGGGATCAGCGGATGATGACCGACACCCGCGCCGATCCCAGCCACATGCTGGCGCTGATGGACGCCGCCGACTGGACTGACCGGGTCCCGACTTTGCTGGTGCGGGGCATGAAAAGCGATATCGTCGATGATGACGGCGTGGCCGACCTGCGCCGCCGCATACCGCACCTCGAAATCGCCGATATTCGGGGTGCCGGGCACATGGTGGCGGGAGACCGCAACGATGAATTCAACGCCGCAGTGATTGAATTCCTGGCCCGGGTCATGCCTGCTGGCGGTTAAGCCGCTCTCGACAGAACCTGCGAAATCCGTAATTGTCGGATTGTCGGGTAACGCCTGGCAATTCGGGGGATTCGTATGAAATTCGCGCATTTGGCGGTGGTCTTACTGGCTGCTCCGGCCTTGCTGCTGGCGCAGACCCCGCCGGGCCCCGCTCCGGCGCTGCCCAGCGCGCCCATTCCCAGCGCCGCTGCGATCGAGCGGCCGGCCGATCCATCTCTGCCGCGCCCCAGCATCGGCGCGCCCGGCGCATGGGTTGATGTGCTCCCGCTGCCCAAGCCGCCCAGCGATGTCGAAGGCTCGGCCACGATCCAGCTGCTCGGCGATCTGCAAGTCTGCTGACCAAGCGCAGCGACATCACGTACTACGGCGTGGCCTGGCAGATCGGCACCGCGCAGGGGCTCGATGGCAGCGCGCTCAAGATTGACTGGGACCCGGCGCTCGAATCGCTGACGATCCACCGCTACCGGATCCTGCGCGGCGGCAAGCCGATCGACCTGCTGGGTGATGGCAGCGCGATCAAAGTGATCCAGCGCGAAGGCGGGCTGGAAAATGCCATGCTCGATGGGCGGCTAACTGCCACGCTCCAGCCCGAAGACCTGCGGGTCGGCGATGTGGTCGAGCTGGGCTATTCGATTGACCGCCACGATCCGGCGATGGCCGGGCACAGCGAAACCGTCGCCGGGCCGCCCGATGGCTCGACCTTCGGGCGCTACCGCGTGCGGATCGTCTGGGGCAAAGACAAGCAGATGCAGTGGCGGGTCACCCCCGGCGTGATCCAGCCCAAGTTGAAGAAGACGCCGCAGGGCAGCGAACTGATCGCCGATGTGACCAATTTCACCGCGCCAACCGGGCCTGAAAATGCGCCCGCGCGGTTCTCACTGGTCAACGCGATCGAGATTTCCGAATTCACCGATTGGCAGGGCGTGTCGCGCACGATGGCGCCGCTTTATGCCAAGGCGGTAGCGCTGGCCCCGGGCAGTCCGATCAAGGCTGAGGCGGCGCGGATCGCGGCGCAAAGCGCCGATCCCGTGCGCCGCACCGAACTGGCCCTGGCTCTGGTGCAGGACCAGATCCGCTACCTGTTCCTGGGGATGGACGATGGCGGCTTTGTGCCCGCCAGCGCCGATCAGACCTGGGTCCGCCGATTTGGCGATTGCAAGGCCAAAACCGTGCTGCTGGTGGCTTTGCTCAGCGAACTGGGGATCGATGCGCGCCCGGTGCTGGTGCATACGCAAAGCGGTGATCTGGTTGCCAACCGGCTGCCGACGATGGAAGCTTTCGACCATGCGATTGTCGAGGCGCGGATCGGCGGCAAAAGCTATTGGCTCGATGGTACGCGGCTGGGGGATGACAGTCTCGCCCGGCTGGAAGCGCCCAATTACATCGCCGGGTTGCCGATCACTGCGGCCGGAGCGGCGCTGGTGCCGATTGTGCCGGGCCCGCTGGATGCGCCGCGCCAGACGGTCAATCTGACGCTCGATGCCTCCAAGGGGATCGACGTGCCCGCCATTGCGACCGGCGAAATGCGCTTTCACGGCATCGCCGCCTCGGATGTGAGGCAGGCTTATGCCGGCTATTCACAAGCCGACCGCCAACGCGAACTGCGCAAGCTGTGGCGCAGCAGCTACAGCTATGTCGCACCGGGCAAGATCGCGACCCGGACCGATCCCGCGACCGGCGATTTCATCATCGCGATGACCGGCAGCGCGACGATGGAATGGACCCGCGATATTGGCACCCGCTGGTTCGAGATGGACGGATCGCGGCAAGGCTGGCGGTTCGATGTCGCGCGCGAAGGCGAACTGAGCCCCGATGCGCCTTACAGCTTCAAATTCCCCGATTGGTGGGTGTTCTCGCAGACCGTGATCCTGCCGCATGACGGCCTTGGCTTTCGGGTGCAGGGTGAGAGCTATGACAAGGTGATCGGCGATCTTTACCGGTTCCGCCGGACGGTGAACAAGGAGGGCGCGACCGTGACGATGGTGGCTGAAACACGGGCCTTGGGCAGTGAATTGCCCGCTGCCCGCGCGCTGCGCACCCGCAGTCAGATGTCGGAGCTGTCGAACAGCGGCGCTTATATCCGCATGCCGGCGGACTATGAACCGACGCAGGCGGAGAAAGACCAGACCCGCAAGCAGGATGAAGCCGAGCAGGCCGCGGCCAAAGCCAGGGCCAAGGGACCCAAGGCCAGGCGCTAGGCCGCGCCGCGCAGCTTGCGGATCGCGCGCCAGGCCAGCGCCTTGGCGGTGCTGCGCGCGGGGTAAGGGCCGGGGCTGGCCGGGGTCAGCCCGATCGCCCGCAGCGCGTGGTTGAGCGCGCGGGCATCGGCTTCGGCATAGGACCAGCCCGAGCGCCAGGTGACCGACAGCGAGATTGAGGGCTCGGCTCCGTTCTTGACCCAGTGCGGGGCCTTGACCGGGACATGCAGCGCCTCGCCCGGGGTCAGCCGGACCGCGCAGCCTTTGGCCGCAAAGTCATCCTGCCACGGCAGGTTGCGGTGGTGTTTGCCGAGGTGAAACAGCTCGTGCGCCTGCGCGCCGAAGATCTGCTCGTCTTCGATCGGAAACACCGTCATCACCTTTTCGCCGCGCAATTGCAGCAGGATGTTGTGTTCGGGGTCGAAGTGGAACGGCGTGACCGAACCGGGTGAAGAGATGAACACAAAGCCTTCGAGCTGGAGCATCGGCCCGGTGCGTGGCACCACGATTTCAGCCAGTTCGCCCAGCACGGTGTGGAGCAGATCGTTATAAGCCGGAACCTGCTCGATCCGCTTGAGCGCCACCCACGAATCCGAGCCACCGATTTGCAGGATCGTCTCGGTCACGCTCAGCTTGGCTTTGGGAATGTCCTCGGGCTTGATCCCGATCGGCAGCGCGCCCGGGTTGTATTCGGCACTGTCAGCCGGCAGCGATCCGGCCAGATCAGCCAAAGCCTCAAGCGTCAACAGCGGGTGGCCGCACAACTCGTGGCGCAGCTTGCCCGGCACGCCGGGATAGACCGCGGCGAAAGCCGTATGCGCATCGGGCGGGAAAGTGGCGCGGGTCATGCGAAAAGTCCGGTTTCAGTCCCGCACTTGATACCGCTGAGGAGTTAAAATCGCGTTTGCCAGTTGCCCCGCCCGGTCGGGCCAGGCGGGGCGCTGACAGAACACCAAGGCCTCATTCCTCGGGGATCCGCCAGATTACCGAACCGCTGAATGACCCGGCGGAGCGCGCGCCGGTTTCATCGCTTGCGGGATCGAACTGTGCGCGGCGCTTGAGGTTGTCGCAGGCCGCGCGATCGAGCCCGGTAAAGCCGCTGCTGGCGGTGACGCTGCATTCGGTGACCCGGCCATCGGCGCTGATCGCCAGGCGATAGCGGGTCGTGCCTTCGTGTTCACCTCGCAGGTCGCTGGTCGGATAATCGTTGGTGGTCACCCAGCCGCCTGTCTTGCCCTTGGGATGGGCCGCTTTGGGGGCAAAACTGGGGCGAGGGCTGGGAATGGCGGAGGGTTCGGGGCGCGGCAATTCGATCACCGTGCCGGCGCCATCGCCCAGAGCATCGTCAGCGAAATGGGTCGCCGGGCCGGTCGGGGCCAGTTCGACGATCGGATTAAGCGGCGGGCGAGCAACCTCAGGTTGCTTTTGGGGCTCGACCTTCGGCTGCTCGGGCGTCACGGTTGGCTTTACTTCTGGTACGGTGAAAGTGTTGATCTTGGGGTCTATCCTGCGCGTGATGGTCATCGTCAACCCGGCGATCACCGCCCAGGCCAGCCCGGCTTCGAGCATCAGCACCGCCGCGCCGGCACCCAGCTTGCGATTGGAAGTATTGTTGTCGGCGTAGGCCATGGCAGCTCTCCTGTGCTTGCATCGCCGCTGGCCCGGTTTGCCGAGTCGCTAGAGGCGACGGGTTGATGTATGTAACAGTATAACATGACTCTAGCTTGTCAAGTTCTATCAGTTTACCGCCACAAGCCTCTCGCCTGCGCCGCCGCACCTGCTAGGCTGCGGCAAATTAACGCGGAGACAGCCATGCCAACCTTCTACGATTTTCAACGCGCGCCCAGTCCGCGCCGGGCCCGGATCGTGCTGGCCGAAAAGGGCATTGCGCATGATGTCGTGCAGATTGATCTGGGCAGCGCCGAGCAATTGTCCGAGGCCTACCGCGCGATCAACCCGGCCTGCACCGTGCCCGCACTGGTGCTTGAGGAAGGCGCGGTGCTGACCGACAATGCCGCGATTGCCGCCTGGGCCGAGGCGGTGCAGCCCGAGCCGCCGCTGCTCGGCCGCACCCCGCTGGAGAAGGCGCAAGTGGCCAGCTGGAACAGCAAAATCGAAGGCGAATGCTTCATGGCCATCGCCGAGGTGCTGCGCAACACGTCGAAGGGCATGGTCGATCGCGCATTGCCCGGGCCGAACAACTACCCGCAGATCCCCGAACTGGCGGAGCGCGGCCGCGCGCGGCTGGGTCATTTCCTCGACCGGTTCGAAGAGCATATGCAAGGCCGCGACTGGGTCGCCACCGACAGCTTCTCGCTCGCCGACATCACCGCCGGGGTCGCGCTCGATTTTGCCGGGTGGGTCAAGGTCGAGGTCAATGACGGCCGCCCCGCCACAGCGGCCTGGCGGGCGCGGCTGGCGGCCCGGCCCGCCTTCGCGCTTTAGCTCAGCCGCCGAACAGCTGCCGCCCGGCAAGGTCGAGCATGATTTCCTCTGAGCCGCCGCCGATCGCATTGACCCGCACTTCGCGGTAGATCCGCTCAACCTTGGAACCGGTAATATACGACGCTCCGCCAAGCACTTGCGCCGCATCGCGGGCCACCCGCTCAAGCATTTGCGTTGCCTGGACCTTTAGCAGGGCAAAATCGGCGGGTTGGTCGCAGGAATTCTGCACCTGCCAGGCGCACAGATCGACCCAGGCCTGCGTCGCGGCAATCTGCCGGGCCATATCGGCCAATTTGATCCGGATCGACTGGTGTTTCACCAGCGCTTTGCCAAACGTCTCGCGCTGCTGCGCCCACGCCACCGTTTCATCCAGGCACACCCGGGCAAAGCCGCAGCACCCCATCGCCATCCCGAGCCGCTCGCGATTAAAATTACGCATGATGCCGATGAACCCGGCATTTTCGGCCCCGATCAGGTTATCCTTGGGTACCAGCAAATCTTCGAAATGGATGGTCGCGGTATCCGAACAACGCCAGCCCATCTTGTCGAGCCGGGTCCGCGATACGCCCGCAGCATCCATCGGAATAAGCAGGAGCGAGACGCCGCCCGCTCCAGCGCCACCGGTACGAACTGCCGTTGTCAGGTAATCGGCCCGCATCCCGGTGGTGATGAAAGTCTTGGAACCGTTCACCACATAATGATCGCCGGTGGCTATCGCTCGGGTTTTAAGATTGGCGACGTCGGAGCCGCCCGATGGTTCGGTAATGCCAAGGGCGATGAGAATCTCGCCAGCCAGCACCCCAGGCGCGATTCGTTGTTTCAATTCTGCCGACCCCAGCGCCAGGATCGGCGGCAGCCCGATTCCATGGGTCATCAGCGATGCGCCAAGACCGCCCGCACCCACCCGGCACAATTCTTCGGTTTGAGTCAGGCCATGAAACAGATCGAAGCCCTCACTATGGCCGCCAAACTCCTCGGGGTAGCCGAGGCCCAGAATACCCGCCTGCGCTGCCGCGACATGCAGCGAGCGCGGCAATTCGCCTTCTACTTCCCAGCGATCGATGTGCGGCGCTACTTCACGCTCGACAAAACGGCGGACGCTTTGCGCCACGGCTTCATGGGTTTCATTGAAGTAAGGCGAGCGTGCGCGCCATTGATCGAACCCTGTCATCAGCCGTGATCTTCCGTTGCATTGTGCGATATGTCGCTAGCGCAAAAAGCGCTCGCGCAGTTCGAATTTCAGTACCTTGCCGGCGGGATTGCGCGGCAGTGCAGCAATGATTTCCAGCCGGGTCGGAATTTTGTAGCGCGCCAGCCGCTCGCCCGCCCAACTGCGCAATTCGTCAAGATCGAGGCTGGTACCGGCTTTCAATACTGCCACCGCGGTGACGCTTTCGCCCCATTTCTCGCTGGGTTCGCCGATCACCGCAATCTCGGCAATGGCGCTGTGGGCATACAGGACGGCTTCGACTTCGGCCGGATAGACATTCTCGCCCCCGCTGATGATCATGTCCTTGAGCCGGTCGCAGATATAGAGGAAGCCGTCCGCGTCGAGGTAGCCAATGTCGCCGGTGTGGAACCAGCCTTCCGGGTCAATCGCGGCAGCAGTGGCATCGGGTTTTTTCCAGTAGCCGCGCATGATGTGCGGCCCGCGCATGACGATTTCGCCGCGTTCGCCTGCGCCCAGCGGCGTGCGGCCGTCCTCGCCAACGATACGCAGATCGACGAAGAACCCCGCCTTGCCCGCCGAACCAAGCTTGGCCAGGGCGAAATCACTGCCGAGAAAAGTGCCTGCCGGTGCGGTTTCGGTCAGGCCATAACCTTGGTTCACTGGGATGCCGCGCGCATTGCAAAGCTGCAGCAGCGGCTCTGGCGTCGGCGCGCCGCCGCAGGAGATCATCCGCAGACTCGAAAGATCAGCATCGGCGAAATTCGGATTCTGGCTGATAAACAGCAGCATTGCCGGCACCGCAAACGCCTTGGTAACGCGATATTGCGCCACATCGGCCAGGAAGAGCGCCGGATCGAAACTGCGCCGCAGCACGATATGGCCGCCCTTTTGCCAAGTCCCAAGCGCGCCAGTGTTCAACCCGCCGATGTGGAACAACGGAGCGGTGAGCAGTAGAACGTCATCCTGGCTGAAATCGGCACCGAGTGTGGCATTGATATTGGCCCACCACAGATTGCCATGGGTCAACATCACCCCTTTTGGCCGGCCAGTGGTGCCCGAAGTATACATGATGACCGCGATATCCTCGTCGGCGGTTGGCTCGCCTTCCACGAACGGAGCCGCGTCGCCGACGAAATCGCTGATCGGTTGCCAGCCCTGCGCCGCCCCATCGGCCGACAGATACAACCGGCAGCACAGCCGCTCGCGGATGCCGTCGATGATCGGCCGGTGCGGGCCATCGACGACCAGTGTGTGGACCCCGGCGTCGTTGATGATGTAATCCAGTTCCGGCCCGGTCAGGCGATAGTTCAGCGGCACGAAGATCGCGCCCAGCCGTGCCGCCGCAAACAGCAGGTCGAAATAGACTGGTTGATTGAGCCCGAGGAACGCCACCCGGTCCCCGCGGCACAACCCCGCCGCCCGCAGCGCTGCCGCCAGCCGGTCGATAGCTGCCTGCATTTCGGCAAAGCTGCGGGTCGCGCCTTCAAAGGTCAGCGCCGGCCGATCAGGTGTCTGCCAGGCGCGCCGGCTGAACCAGTTACCAAGCCCGATGTCCGCGTGTGCCATATGCCCCCCAAGGCTGCTTGGGATGATCATCACGGCCACAGCAGCCCGCGTCAAGTCAAGCCGGGCGCCTACCGCCGGACCGCCACTGCTCACCGGAAAAGTTCACAGTTCGAACGGAACGCTTGCAGGCGTTCGGCGTTGATGGCGCAGGGTCCCTGCGGCCCCGCAGTCACCTGAACCCGGAGCATTCCCCATGCCAAAAAAGCCTGCCGTATCACCTGCCAATATCAACGCCCTGCACGATCACGCGCCCGGCAGCGGCACTGCGGTTCCGGCTGAGAACCTCGGCAATGGGGGTGAGACGCATCAGGAAGTCGCGCATGACGGTGATCACTCCGATGTGCTGGCGCACCTGACCACCAACTTCGGCATGCGGGTGGCGGACAATCAGAACAGCCTGAAAGCGGGCGAGCGCGGGCCGACCTTGCTCGAAGACTTCGTGCTGCGCGAAAAGATCTTCCACTTCGATCACGAGCGGATTCCTGAGCGGATCGTCCACGCCCGCGGCTCGGCGGCGCACGGGGTGTTTGAATGCACCGCCGCGATCCCCGAGCTGACCAAGGCCTCGCTGTTCCAGCAGGTCGGCAATTCGTGCCCGGTGTTCACCCGCTTTTCGACCGTGGCGGGCGGCGCCGGATCGATCGATACCCCGCGCGACGTGCGCGGCTTTGCGGTCAAGCTCTACACCGACAGCGGCAACTGGGATCTGGTCGGCAACAACATCCCGGTGTTCTTCATCCAGGACGCGATCAAGTTTCCTGATCTGGTCCACGCTGTGAAAATGGAGGCCGATCGCGGCTATCCGCAGGCCGGCAGCGCGCATGACACCTTCTGGGACTTCATCGGGCTGATGCCCGAGGCGATGCACATGATCATGTGGGCGATGTCCGACCGGGCGATCCCGCGCTCGCTGCGGATGATCGAAGGCTTCGGGGTCCACACCTTCCGGCTGGTCAATGCGGAGGGGCAGGGGACTTTCGTCAAGTTCCACTGGAAGCCCGTGCTCGGCCTTGCTTCGACCACCTGGGACGAGGCGGTCAAGCTCGCCGGGGCCGACCCCGATTTCCACCGCCGCGACTTGTTCGAAGCGATCGACAGCGGCCACTTCCCGGCCTGGGATCTGGGCATCCAGGTGTTCGACGAAAAGTTCGCTGCCGCGCAGCCCTATGACGTGCTCGACGCGACCAAGCTGATCCCCGAAGAAGATGTGCCGGTCAAAATCATCGGCCGGATGACGCTTAACCGCAACGTCGACAACTTCTTTGCCGAGACCGAGCAGTCGGCCTTCCTGCCCACCAACATCATTCCGGGGATCGATTTCAGCAACGATCCGCTGCTGCAGGGGCGGCTGTTCTCGTACCTCGATACGCAGAAATCGCGGCTGGGGACGACCAACTTTCACCAGATCCCGATCAACGCGCCCAAGTGCCCGTTCCACAATTTCCAGCGCGACGGGATGATGCAGACGTTGGTCCCCACGGGCCGGGCGAATTACGAGCCCAACAGCTTGGCGCAAGCGGGCGAGACCACCGGCCCGCGCGCGTGCCCCGAAACCGGGTTCAGTAGCTTTGCAGCGAACGATGAACGCAACGATGGCGGCGAAAAGCTGCGCATCCGGCCCGAAACCTTCGCCGATCATTACAGCCAGGCCAAACTGTTCTACAAATCGCAGACCGCCAACGAGCAGGCCCATATGGCTTCGGCCTTGGTCTTCGAACTGTCCAAGGTGACGCTGCCGCACATCCAGACCCGTGTCCTCAGCCGCTTGCGCAATGTGGACGAAGATCTGGCCAGCCGGGTCGCCGACGGGCTGGCAGTGGATCTGCCGCCAAAAGCCAAGGCGGCGCGCGCGCCGGTGGCTATGGCACAATCGGATCAGTTGTCGATCCAGAAGCAGAACGCCTCCGTTTCGGCCAAGGAATCGCTGATCGGCCGCACGGTCGGCATCCTGTTTGCCGAAGGGTCGGACAAGGCCGCGATCACCAAACTGAAGGGTGAGATCGAGGCGGTCGGCGGCATGGTCAAGCTGGTCGCGCCCAAGATCGGCGAGTTGCCGGTCAAGGGCGGCACGCTCAAGGCTGATGGACAGCTGGCGGGCACTCCCTCGGCGGTGTTCGATGCGGTGGTTGCGATCCTGATGCCCGATGCCGCGGCCAAGCTGGCCAAGGATGCAGGCGCAGTCGCGTGGTTTGCCGATGCCAACTTCCACTGCAAAACCATCGCGGCTTGCGGCGGCACGCGCGAGCACTTGCTGCCACGCGCCAATGTCGAGATCGACGCGGGCGTGCCTTTCCCTGAGGACTTCATGGCGGTGGGCGCAGTGCGGCACTGGGATCGCGAGCCCAAGGTGCGCGATCTGGCCTGAGGCCTAGTCGCCGCCGCCGCCCGCATTGTCGACCGGACTTTCAAGCGCCGGGTCATCTTCGAGCGACCGCTGCTGCATCTCGTCGATCATCGCGTCGATCGAAGCGAAGACCTCCTGCTCGTCGCCCTCGTATTCCGCCAACCAGG
>JANNYT010000033.1:0-16941 GCA_031410255.1 Novosphingobium sp.
CTCGGTCACGCTCAAGAACGTCTATTCGCGCACCGTCCAGGGGATGAAATTCCCCGGCGCGCCGTACAGTCTGAAGATGGCCTGCGGCGAGAACCCGAAGCGGGTCTATGGCTCCAAAGGCCGGATGCCGAGCACCCGGATGGGCAACTTTGCGGTCAACCGTGCGACCTGGATCAAGGCGACCGAATATCGCCGCAAGCGCGATGCGGGGAAGCTGGAGAGCCGCGATCTGGCAATGGAGACATTAGCCGGAGTGCTCGATGGGTCGATCCTGATCCAGAACCACTGCTACCGCGCCGATGAAATGGCGCAAGTGCTCGATATGGCGCGCGAATTTGGCTACCACGTCAGCGCGTTCCACCACGCGGTTGAGGCTTACAAGATCGGCGATCTGCTCAAGGCTTCGGATACCTGCGCGGCGATATGGGCCGATTGGTGGGGCTTCAAGATGGAAGCCTATGATGCGATCCCCGAAAACGCCGGGCTGCTGTACAAGGCCGGGGCCTGCGTGGTGATCCATTCGGACGATGAAAACGGGATCCAGCGGCTCAATCAGGAAGCTGCCAAGGCGCAGGGCGATGCCCGCCGGATCGGGATCGACATTCCCGATGCCGAGGTGATCCGCTGGCTGACCGGCAATGCCGCCAAGGCGATCGGGACCGACAAAATGACTGGTAGCCTGACCGCCGGCAAAATGGGCGACGTGGTGCTGTGGAACGGCAATCCGCTGTCGGTCTATGCCCGCCCCGAAAAGGTCTGGGTCGATGGCGCGCTGCTGTTTGACAGCAGCAACCGCAAACGCCGCGCGGTCAGCGATTTCGAGCTCGGTCAGCCCGGTGAAGGGGACGTCAAGTGAAGCGCGCGCTGCTGATCTCTGCCGCCGCGTTCGCCCTGCTGAGCGCCGCTCCGGCACTGGCGCAGGATGTCGCGATCACCCATGCCCGGCTGGTGATCGGCGACGGCAGCGATCCGATCGATAACGGCACTGTGCTGGTGCAGGGCGGCAAGGTGATCGCCGCTGGCCCCGCAGTGATTGTCCCGGCGGGCGTGAAGACCATCGATGCGGGGGGCAAATGGGTCACCCCGGGGCTGGTGGTGGCGGTGACCGATCTGGGGCTGGTCGATGTCGGCGCGGTCGATGAAAGTAATGACAGCGATGCGGATAAAAGCCCGTTCAGCGCTGGTCTTGATATTTCCGCCGCAATCAATCCCAACGATCTGCCAATCCAGGTTAGCCGGGCCGGCGGGGTGACCCGCGCCGCGGTTGCGCCGCTTGGCACCAGCAGCATTTTTGGCGGGCAGGGCGCGGTGATCGATCTGGGCGCCGATCCCGATGCAGTCACGGTGCCGCGCGCGTTCCAGTATGTCGAGCTGGGCGAGGCCGGCGCACGCCGCGCCGGGGGGAGCCGCGCCGCAACTTATGCGGTGCTGTTCAACGCGCTAGCCGAGGCCAAGGAACTGATGCTGGCACCTGCCGGTCCGCGCCGGGACGATGTGCTGCTCAACCGCCGCGATGCCGCTGCCTTGATTCCGGTTGTGACCGGCAAACAGCCACTTTACGTCCATGTCGAGCGCGCCTCAGACATCCGCATGGTGCTGGGGCTGAAGCGCGAATTTCCGTTGCTCAAGCTGGTGATCGTCGGCGCTGCTGAAGGTTGGATGGTCGCGCCGGAACTGGCCCGTTCGGGGGTGCCGGTCCTGGCCACGCCATTGACAGACCTGCCCAATTCGTTCGAGCAGCTCGGCTCAACTCAATCGAACGTCGGGCGGATGAAAATGGCCGGGGTCAAGGTTGCGCTGAGCGGGTTTAACGATCAGCCGCGCTATGCTCCGCAATATGCCGGCAACCTGGTGGCACTGACCCGGGTTCCCGGTGCGAGCGGGTTGAGCTGGGGGCAGGCATTTGCCGCGATCAGTTCCGGCCCAGCCGAAATCATGGGGCTGGGCGACCGGTTCGGGTCCTTGCGCGCGGGCCGCGCGGGGGACGTGGTGATCTGGGACGGCGATCCGCTCGAGCTGAGTTCGGGCGTGGTGCGGGTGTTTATCGACGGGGTGGAGCAACCGCTGAGCAATCACCAGACCAAGCTGCGCGATCGCTATGCCCAGCCGGGCGAAGGCGATCTGCCCAAGGCTTATGAATGGTAAAGTAAACGGGGGGGAATGGGCGCGATGGATGAGCAACTGGCCGGTTTGATCGCAGCGGCGCTGGCCTTTGTCGGCAGCCACTTTGCCTTGTCGCACCCCTTGCGGTTGCCGCTGGTGCGCGGCCTGGGGGCAGGCGGCTTCCAGATCCTCTATTCGCTGGTCGCGCTGGCCACGTTCGTCTGGATGGTGCTGGCGTTCCGCGCCGTGCCGGTGTCGTCATACGGGCTGTGGAACGGTCAGGGTAACCTCGTCTGGGCAGTGTCCAGTTTGCTGACGCTGATCGCGACGGTGCTGCTGACGGGATCGTTCGTGGGCAATCCAGCCTTGCCGGTGCCCAATGCCAAGGAACTGGCCAAGAACCGTCCGCGCGGTGTGTTCAGGGTAACCCGGCATCCGATGATGTGGTCGTTCGCGCTGTGGAGCTTCGCGCATCTGCTGGTCAGCCCGGCCCCGCGGGTGATCGTGCTGACCGGCGCGATCGGCTTGCTCGCGCTGGTCGGGGCGCTGATGCAGGACCGCAAGAAGGAAGTGCTGATGGGCCGCGAGTGGCAACTGTGGGAGCGCAATACCAGCTATTGGCCGCGGCTTGACCGCTTGCCCTCAGCCGGGCTGGTGCCGTGGGTGAGCGGCCTGGTGTTGTGGCTTGGCGCAACCTGGGCGCATAGTGGCCTGATCGGAATGAGCGCCGGGATCTGGCGCTGGCTATGAAGGCGCTTTCTCAAACGTGTAGGTAATCTCGTGGCATAGCAGCGAGGGGCGCAACCGCTTGAGCGAGGGCATGCTGCCGACCGGTTGCACTGCGGTGAGCTTCAATCCGCTCAGCTGCGCCAGTTGCTCGACCGTTTGCATCGTAAAATAGTGCAAATGTCCGCCGTCCCACTCGCGCAGTTCGAACCAGTCGGGGGTCGAGGTCATCGGCAGCCGGCCGCGCAGCAGATCGAGCCGGCAGCGCAGCGAAGCGACGTTGGGCAGGTTCACGAATACCGCCGCGCCGGGCTTTGCCACCCGCGCCACTTCGGCAAAGGCATGGAACGGATCGTACAGGTGCTCGATCACCATCATCGCGATCACCACGTCGAACCGCGCATCCTCGAACGGAAAGCGGTTGTCGAGGTTGGCGATGTGCAGCATTAAGTTATCGGGTTGAGTCTGGCCGGGAACCCGGTCGATGATGTCGACAATCTCGTAGTGACCGGCCAGCGGTGCGAGGTTTTCGATGATCCCGGTCCCGCCATAGCCCATTTCGAGCACGCGGAGCCCCGGCTGGGCTTTGAGATAGTGGTAAGCCGCCGAATAGCGGTGATTACCCGCCGCAAGTTCGAGCGCGGCGACAGCGATGCCGCTGCCGTGGCGCTTGGAAAGTTCGGCGTGGCTGCGCTCGTAAAAGCGCCGGGCCGCGTCGTCAGCTTCGGGTGGGGCTTGATCCATGGGATGGTGCGAACCTGCAAATAGAGTTGAATCGCGGGCGCGTTGGCCCTTTGGTGCAGTGCATAGCGGCTTTGCCATGGCGGGAGCAAGGACATCGGCTATCGACTTTTGCGCTGCACTGCGGCAAAGGCAACAACCATGAAAATCGTGCCAATCCAATCACTCGCTGACCACCAGTGCTGCCCCGTATGAGCCAGGCCCAGCCGCTGGCCGGCCTCCGCATCGGCCTGCTGACCGCCTCGGCCTCGCGATTGGGCGGCGGAGTGACCGAGGCGGTCATCGCGCAGGCCATCATGATTCGCGCGATGGGCGGCGAGGCGATCGTCTTCGCGCTTGAGGATGAACACAGCGCCGCCGATAGTGATCGCTACGCGCCCAGCGCAGTCCACTTCAGCCGGGTCGTCGGCCCTGCGCAGATCGGTTTTGCCCCGGACCTGCTCGGCCAGCTGATCGCGGCGGACCTCGACCTCCTGCATCAGCAAGGGATCTGGATGTACCCCAGCCGGGCGGCCGAGCGCTGGGCAGCGCGGACCGGCAAGCCGCTGATCATCACTCCGCAGGGCATGCTCGATCCGTGGATCACCGCGCGCGGGCGCTGGAAGAAAGCGCTCGCCCGGATCGGCTATGAGCGTGCGGCCTGGCGGCGGGCCAGCGTGCTGCATGCGCTGTCGAGCCGCGAGGCCAGGGCGATCAAACATGAGACCGGGCGCGATGACAGTTTGGTCTTGCCCAATGTCGGTCCGCCGGCCGGTCCGGTGCCGCTGGCAATCCGGGCGCCGCAGATCCTGTTCATCGGGCGGATTCACCCCAAGAAGAATGTGCTGGCCTTGGTTGCGGCGTGGCGGAAGCTCGATCCGCAGCAGGGCGCACAGCTGATCATCGCGGGCTGGGGCAGCGAGGCCGATGTGGCGCAATTGCAGGCCGCGCTGGTCGGCGCGCCTGCTTCGGTCAAATTCATCGGGCCGATTTTCGGGGCGGCGAAACAGGAATTGCTCGAGAGTTCGCGGTTCACGATCCTGCCGTCGCACAGCGAAGGATTGCCCCTGTCGATCCTTGAAAGCTGGGCCGCCGCAACGCCGTCGATCATGACTGATGAGTGCAATCTGCCTGAAGGCTTTACGGCCGGTGCAGCGATTGAATGCGGCTATGATCCCGACGCCATCGCCAAGGCAATCGCGCACGGGCTGGCGCTGGACGAGCCGCACTGGCTGCACATGGCCGCTGCCGCGCACGGCTTGGCGGACGGTCCGTTTTCGGCCGGGACGATTGCCCGTCGCTGGGCCGAAGCTTACCTTTCGGCCATCGCGCGTAAATCCTAAGACGCGGCGCTTACCGGCAGTTTCTGCAAGGCGGCGTAGGCATCCGCCACGATGGTCGGCAGATCGGAGCGGCGCGGGGTGAAGCCGAGCTCGGCTTGCGCGCGGCTGGCATCCGCCACCAGCAGCGGCGGATCGCCTGCGCGGCCCGGCACGATCCGTTGCGGAATGGCGTGCCCGGCGCAAAGCTCGCAGGCCTTGATCACGTCCAGCACCGAACTGCCGTGGCCGGTGCCCAGGTTCAGGGTGAGCGGATCGCCGCCGCTGAGCAGCCGTTCGAGCGCGAGTACGTGGCCATCGGCGAGGTCGGAAACGTGGATGAAATCGCGGATACAGGTGCCATCGGGGGTTGCAAACTGATCGCCGAAAATCTGGATTTCCGCCCGCCGCCCCAGCGCCGCCAGCAGCACCGAGGGGATCAGATGCGTTTCAGGCTCGTGATGCTCGATCAGCTCGCCACCGGGATCGGCGCCCGCCGCGTTGAAGTAGCGCAAGATCGCATAACGCAGGCCGTGCGCGCGGCTGGTATCGCGGATCATATCCTCGCAGATCAGCTTGGTGCGGCCATAGGGATTGATCGGATGCTGCGGAGTGTCTTCGTTGATCGGCGACACCGCGGGCTCGCCATAAGTGGCGCAGGAACTGGAGAACACGAGCGTTTTCAGATCGGCTGCGACCATCGCATCAAGCAGGGCAATCATCCCGCCGACGTTGTTGCGATAGTACTTCTGCGGATCAGTGACCGATTCGCCGACATAGGCCGAGGCGGCGAAATGCATGACTGCCTGGGCCTTGCTGTCGACCAGAACCTCGCTCAGGCGGCCCGCATCCAGCACATCACCGATCTGGAGCGGGCCCCATTTGACCGCTTCGGCATGGCCGGTGCTGAGGTTATCGTAAGTTACCGGCAGGTATCCAGCCTGCGCGAGCGCTTTGCAGGCATGGCTGCCGATGAACCCTGCACCGCCGGTCACGAGGACCGTCTTCTTGTCGTTAGTCATCAGTTGCTTTCGGATCTATCGTTGCCGCAGGGCAAATTGAACGCTTTGCGTGGCCGTAACCCAAAGCCGCCTTGAGCGAAACTCCGACGTCTGGGCAATTTTCCGGCAGTCGCGTTTTGCGCTGGCAAGAACCCGGCCTGCATCTTAGAAATTCGATTTTCAACGGACAAAGGAATAGCGCGATCGAACCGCTTGATGCCGCGCTGACCAAGCCGCTGGAGGGCGGGGCCAGCTTTTCGCTGGGTAACCGCTTGGCGCGCGTGGTGTGGATGGCCAGTTGGCTGGTGCTCGCGCGGTTCACCCCGCCGCCGCTGCATGCTTGGCGGCGCTTGGTGCTGCGGGCGTTCGGCGCGCAGATCGGGCCCGGCGCGCGGGTCCACGGCAGCGCTTGGGTGTGGCTTCCCGCCAATTTGACCTTGGGCGAAAATACGCTGATCGGGCCGGGCGTGCGGCTGTATAATCAGGGGCAGATCAGCATCGGTGCGCGCAGCGTCATTTCCCAGCGCGCGCATATCTGCGCGAGCACGCACGATCTGCGCGATCCGTTGTTCCAGCTGGTGCTGCGCCCGGTGCGGATCGGCGCGCAATGCTGGGTGGCTGCCGAAGCCTTCGTCGGCCCCGGGGTAACCATGGGCGACCGCGCGGTGCTGGGTGCGCGTGGCGCGCTGTTTGGCGATGCAGTTGCGGATGGCGTCTATGCTGGCAACCCGGCGGTATTCGTCAAGGAACGCCAGCTGCGGGTTAGCGCGCCGGAACAATCCTGATCTGTTCAAGCCAGACGCCCAGCGATCCAGCGGCGGCGCCGAAACTGAGCGTCTGCGCCGGGCAATCCGCCGGCACTGTAACCACCGCGAGCCACCGCCCGCTGCGCTGGTCCAGTTCGGCGGTGAGCCAGCTGGGCTGTTGGCCGCGGCAGGTCAGGCTGGACAGCACTTGACTGGACGGTTGCAACTGCGCGTTGCCCGCGCTCCAGCTGAGGCCATAGCGGCCCGGCGCCAGCGTTAGCAACTGAGTCAGGAACACCCGCGAATGTGCGGCGGTGCCATCGAGCGTTACGCGCTGGCCCGAGCCGCCGGGGGAGGGAATGAACCCCAGACTGAGCTCGCTGTTGCCGATAACTTCCCATGCGTAAGCGCTGGCGGGCTGGCCCAGGTTTGCCATGGCCAGATTGCCGTCCGCGACCAGCGCAGTGCCAGCCGCCGGGCAATGCGCGCGCCACAATGCCGATCCTTCGCCGAACCGGCCCAGCGCGGCCAGCCGCGATGCGCTGGGCGCGATTGCCGGGCAGCCCAGGATCAGCCCGGCAGGGGCCGCTTCGAGCAGCAAAGCGCTGCGCTGCAGCATCACATCGGCGGGCAAATCCGCCACATCGCCAGTATAGGAAGCAACCCAATCGGGCCGCGCTGCCATCCGCCCAATCAGCGCGGCGCGCCCGGCCGGGTTGCGCTCCATCGGATCGAGCAGGGCGCGTTCGCGGTGCAGGGCCGGTTGCTGGCGCAGTAGCGCGTCGAGCCGCAGCGCGGCGATGGTGTAATCACCTTGCGCCAGGGCCTTGCTCATCCAGTAATTCTGCGTGATCGGCACCCGCCAGCCCAGTTGCCCCGCGACTCGGAAAGCCCGGTCAGCAGCGGCGCGGTTACCGGTCGCCAGCAAGCCCGCACCCAGCAGCGCGGCGCTTTGCGGATCGGTTGGGCTATCCTTCAGCGCGGCCTGGCCGAGCCGCAGCACTTCGCCCGCCTGGCCTTGACCAATTGCCTGCGCGCCCAATGTGCGCAGCGCTTGCGAGGCGAATGGGGCGGGCACGCGCGCGGCCATCACCGGATCGGTCGCCGCCAGCCGGTCCATCCCGCTGCCGAACGCGAGCCCGGCATAGGCCAGACAAGCGAGCAGGCCAGCGGCGCGCAACAGCATTAGCGCTGCTCGCCCGTTTCTTCGTACTGGTAGTAGCTCGCGCCGTAATATTCGGAATAACGGTTGCCGGCCTTGAGCGGATTGAACTTGGTCAGCACGGTGCCGAGCAGCACCGGCTGCATCGCGCGCAGGCGGCGCAGCGCCGCCTTGAGCGAACCGCGGCGGCTGCGCTCGGCCTCGACCACGAACACCACGCCATCGACCAGCGCGGACATCAGCGGCGCATCGGCCAGCCCCAGAATGGGCGGGCTGTCGACCACGACGACGTCGTAATTGGCGGCGGCTTCCTGCAGGATACCCTCCATCCGCGGGGTCGAAAGCAGTTCGGTCGGGCTGGGCGGGATTGGCCCGGCGACCAGCACAGACAAGTTGGCTTGCTGGGCTTTGGCAGCAACTCCGGCGAGCGGCTCGTGTGAGGTGAGCAAGGTCGACAAGCCTTGGCCGTTGGGCAAGCTGAGCCGGCCGTGCAGCGACGGGCGGCGCAAATCGGCATCGATCAGCAGCACGCGCTTGCCCATCCGGGCAAACCCGTTGGCAATAGCGATGCTGGTGGTGGTCTTGCCTTCGGCGGCCTGCGCGCTGGTGACCAGCATGATCTGCGGCAAACCTTCGGAGGTGGCATAAAGCAGCGATCCGCGCAGCGAGTTGTAGGCTTCCGAAACCGCCGACTTCGGATCTGCCAGTTCGTCCTGCGGATTTTCACCCGGAGCCTGCGGGATCACGCCCAACAGCGGTAGACCCAGCTTGCTCTCGATGTCCTCGGGCACGCGGACCGCATCGTCGAACTGGTCCTTGAAGAACACGATCAGCGAAGCCAGCCCCAGCCCCATGATCAGGCCGAGCAGCAGGTTCTTGAGCAAGTTGGGCGATGAGGGCGCCTTGGGCACTTCGGCATTGTCGATGATCGACACGTTCGACAGGCTGACCCCGGCGACGGCGTTGAGCGTCTTGTAACGCTCCAGCAAGCCTTCGTAGAGCTGGCGGTTGGTATCGGCTTCGCGGGCCAGCAAGTTGTACTGCACCGACCGATCCTGCTCGGACATCGTCTCAGCCTTGAGCTGGCCTACTTTCGACTGGAGCGATTGTTCGACGCTGAGCGCGGCTTGATAATCAGCCCGGACCGAATTGCGGACATTGGTCGCAACATTGTTCAATTGCTGGTTAAGCGCGGTCAGCTCGGCTTGCTTGGCGCGCACCGTGGGATAGGCGTCGAGGTGATTGGCGCGGTCTTGGCTCAGTTGCGCTTCGACGCGGGCCTTGTCTGTCAGCAGCGTAATCACGGTCGAATTCTGCAGCACGATCGGCGAGCTGAGCAGCGGGCCGCTGGAAACGGCGCGCCACCGGCCTTCGGCTTCGATCCGGCGCGCGGTGGCATCGTTGGCGGCGCCGTTCAGCTGCTGCATGCTGGCGCTGGTGATTGACGATCCGCGATCCGTCACGGTCTTGCCATCGGCGCTGTCCACTGAGCTGGCGCCAGTGCGAATGATTCCGGCGGCGCGGGCATAAGCATTGAGCGCGCGTTCCGAATTCTCCAGCTTCAGCTTCGCCTCATCAAGCTGCTCACCCAGGAAAGTGCGGGCGTAGGATGAACTGTCAAATTTGCGCTGCAGGTTCGATTGGATGAATTCGCCGGCATAGGCATTGGCGATTTGCGCCGATAGCTCGCGGTCGCTCGATTCGTAGCTGATCGCCACGATCCGCGAATCGCGCGGCAGTTTGACCGAAAGGTTACCATTGAGCAGCGACATGGCTTGATCGCGCAGGACCTGCGGGTCGGTACCGGCTGGCGGCGCCTGCATTCCTTGCGCCTCGTAAAGCCGGGCGTTGCCGATCAGGTTGAGCTTCTGCGCGACCCGCAGCGCGAGGCCCCGGCTCTGCAGAATGTCGGTCTGGGTTTTGAGGAACCGGTCGATATCGTAACCCGGGGCCGAATCGCCCGGCTGGTCGTCTTTATTGCCCAGCACCCCGCCGCTGGTATCGTTGATCTGGATCGTCGAGCTGGCGGTATAGCGCTTGGTCTGCAGCAACGTTGCCACCAGCGCGATCGCCAGCGCAGCCGCCACGATTGCCGATATCAGCCACAAATTCGCCCGGATTGCCGCGCTGATATAGCGAAAGTCGATCGCCGCACCGCCGCTGCCGTCGTGCTCGTCATCGGCGCGCAGATCGTCATGGGCGGACAAACGCCGCGGTGCATGGGGTGCGGTTAGGGAATTGGACAATTCAGGCGTTCCTTAGATCCGCAGCCTTACCGAAACAGATAAAACAGGTTGAAGACCGGAGCGGCCTTGAGAAATTGTGCCCAAGCGTCTTTCAGACCCGAGCGGCCAACGACGATGGTGTCACCGGCCATGATCAGCGGGTCGGCCGCGCGGCCTTGGCGAATGTCAGTCAAGTTGAAGCGCGCGCCCATGCGCTGGCCGTCAACCACCCGGAAGATCATCACTTCATCAAGTTTGGCGGTTTCGGTTGTGCTTTTTGCCTGCGCGACTGCGGCCAGCAAAGTGGTGTTGGGGGTGGCCTCAAAAATGCCCGGTTCGCGGACATCGCCTTCGACCGCGAAGGTTGTGCGGCGGCGTTCGGACACCATGACGGTGACTTGCGGATTGCGGATGTAGCGTGCGCCCAGCAGGCCAACCAAATCATCGCGCAGTTGCGACGGGCGGCGTCCTGCGGCCAGCACTTCGCCGGCCAGCGGCACCTGAATGGCGCCGGTTGAATCGACCAGATAGGCATCCGAGGTCAATTCAGGTTCGCCCAGCACGCGAATCGAGAGCCGGTCACCGGCGCGGATGGCGTCGTTTTCGGGCCAGGCCGCGCTCGTTGGAAAAATGGCATAGGCGGCCGGGCCTGTGGGCAGCGTGCTCGCCTTGCCGCCAGCGCAGCCAGCGCAGGCTAAGGCTGCAGCCGCCAGTAACAGCGACGCCGTGAATTTGAGCCTGCCCATTACCGTTCGTCTCCTGCAACCGTCTTATCGGATCCGCCAATTGTGGGCGACATAAATAACCCGGCACAGACCGCCGCGACGCATGCCAATGACATGGACCGCAGCGGATAATCAACCAGAGAATGGAGCGCGATGATCAGCAGCGCGGCGGCTGCGAGCGTCGCGGTCGGCGCAGCCACGGTGGTCGCGCCGCGAAACGCGCGCCAGGCCGCACGGCCCAGCAGCCACGCAATGGCCGACAGCGCCATCAGCCCGAATAGGCCCGCCTCGGCAGCCAGCTCGATGAAATCATTGTGAGCCCGGTTGGGCAGGAACGGGCGCACAATCTCGAGCCGTTCAACAGCGACGAGGGCCGGTACGAAATTGCCCATGCCCACCCCGAACGGGAAATGCTGGCGCACCACGAACAGCCCGTCCTGCCACAGTTGCGGGCGCAGCTCGTCGGAAAAATCGAACCGGGCCGCGATCGCTGCGATTGCCGGGTTGCTGCGCATCAACAACAGGCCGAGCGCCAGCAGGATCAGCCCGCCGACCGCGCCGCCTGCCAGTACCCTGCGCGATAGCGGCAGCCACGGCCGCAGGATCCACAAGCTGGCCAGCAGCGCAACCGGCAGCAAAAAGATCCCCATCCGCGATGCAGTCAGGATCACGCCGATTGCGAACAATGCGCTCAGCCCGCCGGCCGAAGCGAGCACTGCGAGGCGGCTGACCGGCTGGCGTTGCCGCTGAACAATTGCTCGCAGCGCCGCGCAAGCAGCGACCATGGCGATCAGCAGTATGTCGGCGGTGCTGTTATGGTTGGCTTGGAAGCCGGTCAGCTGCGGCGTGGTAAGTCCGTAGAACCGGATGGCGCTGGCATTGTCGGCCAGCAGCTGAAACGCGCCGACGACAATCGTTGCCAATCCGGCCACCGCGATGGTGGCAATCAGCTGTCGCCGCGCGCGCGCGCCCAGCGTGGCGGTCATCACCAACAGCAACAGTGGCGGACCGAGTGACAGCAGCGCTGCGACAGTGCGGCTGGGCGCCATCGTCCACGGCCGCCACGCCGAATCGAGATCGATCAAGGCCAAGGCATCATGCTCAATCTGGCGGCCAGGCAGGCTTTGCCACAGCGCTGCGGGCAGCGGAATCAATTGCACTAGCGGCACAACGGCTACTAGCAGCGCGATTGACCAGGCGCTGCGGGGGATCCTGCTTTGAGGAGCGAGGAGGGAGCCGTTTACGATCCACAAGGCCGCGATCACTGCGGCTAGGCACTCAACCGCAAGCTCGGGGCGCGGCGCGGGCGAGCCGCCGCCGCCGAATATCAAAGCGAAGGCCAGCAACGCGACCGCGAGCCAGCCCGCTCGCGCCGACTTGCTCGCATCGTCAGTGGCAAGCGGCAAGGCCAGCACTATCGATACCTCACAAAGGGTTGGGCCGAGCCATTGCGCCAGTCACTGCGACTCGCGCAAAACTTTAAAAGCGGGGTTAGCCATAGGCTAACCACCGCTTGAAAAGCACTGCAATCCCAAATTGGGGAGGCTAGGATTAGCCGTTGCTGCTGCTGCCCAGTGCGACGGCCAGCCCAGCGGCTCCGACAACACCGACCAACACAGGAATGATCAGACCCGAGCTACCGCCACCGGTGGAAGCAGTTTCGCTGACCACGCGGCCAACGGACGGTGCATCGGCGCAGGTGCGATCGCGCAGCAGCGCGGTCACGACGTTTTCAGCCGAACCGTTGCCATTGGCTGGGCCAGTGGTGACGGTGCAAACGCAGCTGCCATCGGTCAGCACTTCACGCGTCACCGAAGCGGCACCGGGGGTGCCAGCGCGGATCACATCGACGCGGCAAGTGTCAGCAGCGCCGCCGCCTTCGCCGTCTGCAACTGCAGATTGCACGCCGGGTAGGGCTTCAAACGAACGGGTAGCGGTCGAGCCAGCAACGCCGGCCCCAACCAGGGCAACGGTTGCAGCAGCAGCTAAAAATTGTGAGAACACAGCGGAAAACTCCTAAATCATGATTTAACCACGGGTTATCACATAGCGCTTGACCGAGTCCACCTCAATTTGTCGTATTCGGCTGTGGTTTGGGCCCCAAAAAGCGGGCTTGCGGCGTGCTTGACGCGATTATTGCGGCATTGCGGCAGCGCTGCAACAGCCAGCCAGGTCAGAATGCCCGGGCGTGCGCCAAAACCCGAATCGTGCTCAAAACGATTCGTAGATCGCGCGACAGTGACCACCCGTCGAGGTATTCGAGGTCCGCGCCAAGCCGCGCGGTCAGGTCTTCCTCGCGATCGGTCGCGCCGCGCAGGCCGCGAATCTGGGCAAGGCCGGTCAGCCCCGGCTTGAGCGCATGGCGTTCCCAATACCGCAGGTCGACTTCCCAAAACAGCTTGTCGCCGGCGTGCGAGCCGAGCGCATGCGGGCGCGGCCCGACGATTGCCATTTCGCCGCGCAGGACGTTGAAAAGCTGCGGCAGTTCATCAATGCTGGTGCGGCGGATGAAGCGCCCCACCCGGGTGACCCGGTCATCGCCCAGACTGGCCGAGCGGTTGCCTTCCGAATCGCTGGTCGAATGCCGCATCGAACGGAATTTGAACACATCGAAGAACCGGTTGGACCGCCCGACCCGGCGCTGCATGAACAGCACCGGGCTGCCGTCTTCGAACAGAATGGCGATCGCAGTCAGCAGCATGATCGGCGACAGGATGATCAAACCGCCGCCCGCCACCACCACATCGAAGATCCGTTTGGCGGCGCGGGCGCGCAAGCCCAAAGGCCCGACCGAGACGCGCAAAAAGCCATGTCCGTCGACGATCCGCGCTCCATGCGCCCCCAGCTGCGCCACGGTATCGTCAACCACTTCGCCGTCGATATTCGCTCCTTTTAGGATCGTCGCCCAGGCCGCGCGGCGGGCGGGCGGGCAGCTGACCACGACCCGGTCGATATTGTGCAGCAGCGCCCCGATCCGGTTGAGCGCGGCGGGATCATCAAGCGCGGGCGATAGCTGCAGCCGCTTGGCCTCGGCCCGCATCGCCCCGGCCAAGGCAATCCTGGGACCGCCATCATCAATCAGCAGCTCGTTGATCATCCGCTGGCCGCAGCGCCAGCGCACAAACGCGCGCAGTTGCAACCGCATCCACACGATCAGCACGGCCGAAAGCAGCGTGCCAATGGTGAACAGCACGCGCGAAAATTCGGCGCTGGATTTGGTGTAATAGGCAATGAACACCACCACGGCGGCTGAAACCGTGAGCGCGTTCAGCCCGCGCAGGATGCCCTGCCGGGCCGACTGCAGAGTGCTGAGCGAGTAAGCGCCATTATACAGCGCAACGGTCAGAAACACCGGCAAGAGCAGCTGGGCCAGCAGCTGCGCCCGGTTGAACCCGGTCCAGCCAAGATATAGATAGCCGGTGATCGCAAAGCCGCCGAATATAGCGATAATATCGCCCAGCATCAGCGCCAGATAAGCTTGCAAGCGCCGCCGCTCGAGCGGCTGGGCCAGCTCGAAACCTGGCGCTGAGTGCGCCGTTTGCATGCCCGGTGGACGCATTTCCACCGCAGCGTGTTCTGTCATGGTTGACGACCCATTATTGTAGCCGGGCGAGCGCCCTGCATTTCAGCCGTTAGTGCAGGATATCGCCGCGCAATTCAAGCGTTCCGCCGCCGGTTCAGGATCGGGCAGCAGCCGCGCGGGCGATATCAGCCAAGCCCTGGGCCAGCAGCAGCTCGGCATTCTGGCTGTTACCCATCAGCGCACGGTGCAGTTCAACTAGCCGCGCGACCAGCCGCGCCAGCCGCTTGCCGCGCCAGCGCCGCAGCTGAACGTCAAGATCGCGGCGGTCTTTCCAGAACACGCGCCGGGTCTGAACTTCGCCCTCCAGAAACGAGTTCACGTCGCCGCGCGGGCCCATCCGCGCGGCCAGCTGGACCAGCTGCGCGGCGCGCCGCTCGAACGCCAAAACCAGCCCGACCGGGCTCAACCCTTGCTCGCGCAGCCGGTGCAATTCACCAGGCAACTTCCCGGCCTCGCCATTGAGCACCGCGCTGACCAAGGCGGCAAAGCCATCGTCTTCGGTCCCCGCGCCGATCGCCTCAAGCGCTTCGAGATCGGCCTTGCGCGGCGCTTCGGGGGAGGCGTCGAGATAGAGCGCCAGCTTGGTCACTTCGGACTGGGCCAGCCGCGAATCGAGCGCGGATCCGCGCGCGATCCGCTCGGCCAGATCTCCGCCCAGAGTCACCCCGGCGGTGCCGGCCATGATCCGCACCGCGTCGGCGAGGTTCCTGAGATCGGGCGGATAGAACATCGCGACCAACGCATCGGGGCGCGGGGCGAGCAATTTGGCGGTGCGCGATTTGTCGGTCGCGCCGCTCGCCACGATCAGCACCGGGCAGGGCTCGCCTTCACTATCGAGCAAGTTGGCGATAGCGTCGTACGCTTCATCGCCGCTCGCCCGCACCCAGATATGGCGCTTGTCGCCGAACAATGAGGTTGAGCGCGCCTCGTCGCCCAGCCGGACCGGGTCGCGTTTGAGGTCGCCGCCGCTGAGTTCGATCCGTTCCCCAGGATCATCGAGCAAGGCGGCGATCTGGTGCGCGGCGTCGTTGGCACCAGCTTCATCTGGGCCGCAAAAGAAAAACACCCGCGCGGCGCGGGCAGCGCGCACCGCCTGCGCCTTGAAATCCTTCTGCGTGGCCTTCACTGGCTAGCGCCGCTCCGCAATTTGAGCGCGAGCCGCACCACGATTCGGTCGGCCACTTCCTTGGCGAGGTTTTCGAGCGCGGTCTGCTCGGCCGCGATGGTGGCATATTCGCTGCTGACCACGTCGATCCCGGCGTCTGATCCGGCGGTGCCATCTAGCACGATCTTGCCGGTGGTCAGATCGACCAATTGATAGCGCGCGCGCAAGGTGCGGCGTTCGCGCGCGACGGTATCGTCGCTCAGCAGGCCGAGCCCTTCGAGCTTGTCATCCAGCCGCACGTCGAGCCGGTAGCGCGCGGGGCTGGTCCGCCCGCTTGAGCCCAGCCGGTCAACCAGCGCATTGCGCACCAGCCAGCCCGGCTTGCCCTCAATCGGTGCGACATCGACCGAGGCCAACCCTTGCGCCACCGCACCGCCAGCGCCGCCGGCATACATCGGCTGGAGCCCGCAAGCGGCCAACGGCAATGCCGCGAGCGCCGTCAGTATTGCGAATGCGAGCCGCTTCATGCGACCAGATTGACGAGGCGGTCAGGCACCACGATCACCTTTCGGACAGGCTTTCCATCGAGCGCACGCTGCACCTTGTCCGAGGCGAGGGCAAGCGCTTCGAGCTGGTCCGCCGGTAGCCCCTTGGGCACGGTCACGGTATCGCGCAGCTTGCCCAGCACCTGGATCGCGACGGTCACTTCGTCCTCGATCAGCAGCGCCGGATTGACCGGCGGCCAAGCGGCATCAGCGATCAGGCCGTCCCCGCCAATCTGCGCCCAGGTCTCTTCGGCCAAGTGCGGCATCATCGGTGCGACCAGCAGCAGGATGGTTCGAATCGCGGCCGAACGGCTGGCTGAGGGCGCGGCTTTCTCGGTGGCATTGGTCAGCTCGTAAATCCGCGCGACCGCCTTGTTGAAGCCGAGCGCTTCGATGTCGTCAGCGGCGGCGGCAACGGTCTGATCGCGCTTGCGGTCGAGCGCCTTGTCTTCGCCTGTTGCGGCGGGATCGTATTGCGCGAACAGCCGCCACAGCCGCTGGACGAACCGCGCGCAGCCCTCAAGCCCGGCGACCGACCACGGCAGATCGCGTTCGGGCGGCGAATCGGAGAGCATGAACCAGCGGATCGCGTCAGCACCATAGGTTTCGATGATCGAGTCGGGATCGACGACGTTCTTTTTGGACTTCGACATCTTGATGACGCGGCCGATTTCGACGGGTGCGCCGTCAGCTTTGAGCCTAGCACTTTCGCCGCCGCGCTCGATTTCATCCGGCGAGAAATAGACCGGCTGGCCATTCTCCGGATCGACACGCGAATACGTCTCATGCGTCACCATCCCTTGCGTGAACAGGCTGGCGAATGGCTCGGTAAAGTCAATCAAACCAATGTGTTGCAAGGCCCGCGTCCAGAAGCGGGCATAGAGCAGGTGGAGGATCGCGTGTTCGATGCCGCCGATGTATTGCTCAACCGGCAACCATTTCGCCAGAACCTCGCGGTCGAACGGCTTGTTAGCGGGCTGG
>JANNYT010000034.1:0-11417 GCA_031410255.1 Novosphingobium sp.
ATCTCACCCTCGGCACCTTTGACCTCGTCAAGCACCGCCTTCAACCGTTCCTCAAATTCGCCGCGATACTTGGCGCCCGCAATCAGGCTGCCCATGTCGAGGCTCATCAGGCGGCGGCCTTTCAAGCTGTCGGGCACGTCACCATTGGCGATCCGCAGCGCGAGGCCCTCGGCGATCGCGGTCTTGCCCACGCCGGGTTCGCCGATCAGCGCCGGGTTGTTCTTGGTCCGGCGGGCGAGGATCTGGATTGTGCGGCGAATTTCCTCGTCGCGGCCGATCACCGGATCGAGCTTACCATCGCGCGCCGCTTGCGTCAGATCGCGGGCGTATTTCTTCATCGCATCATAGGCGTTTTCGGCGCTGGCATTGTCCGCCGTGCGCCCGCCGGTCAGCTCGGCAATCGCCGCTTCCAACGCTTTGGCATCGACCCCGGCGGCCTTGAGCGCCTGGCCGGCCGGATTGGTGGTGCCGAGCGCGAGCGCCTGCAACATCCGCTGCACCGAAACGAAGCTGTCGCCAGCCTTGGCCGAAAGTGCCTCGGCTGCATCGAGCACGCGCACCGCATCGTTTTCCAGCCCCGGCGCGCTTTGTGCTCCGCTGCCTGAAACAGCCGGGATCTTGGCCAACGCCTTGTCGACCTCGGCCTGCGCGATCTGCACGTTGCCGCCCGCTTTGGTGATCAGCCCTGCCGACATGCCTTCGCCATCCTCCAGCAGCGCCTTGAGCACATGTTCGGGGGTGATCCGCTGATGGTTCAGGCGGATCGCCGCGGTCTGCGCAGCTTGCAGGAACCCTTTGGCGCGATCAGTGAATTTCTCGAGGTTCATAGGTGTGTCAGGCTCCTGTTACACCTGCAAGTAGTGTTGCCAATTCGCAACACAAGGGGTGCTTGGTAATTTTCGCAGCTTCAGGCTACCACAGCGCCACAGGGAGAAACATTGATCATGCGCAAATGGTTGCCCCGCGCGGGCTGGACGGTGCTGGGCGTAAGTCTGGCCGCGATTGTGGCGCTGGCCAGCTGGGAACCGTTCCTGGCCGAGCAGCCCGGCCCGCCGCCGCCTGAGCGCCGCTACAGCGCAGAGATTGTCCGCGACGAATTCGGTGTGCCGCATATCCATGGCAAGACCGATGCCGATACCGCGTTCGGGGTGGCTTACGCGCATTCCGAAGATGATTTTTCGACCCTGCAGGATGTCGCGGCGATGACCCGCGGGCGTTATGGTGCGATTGCCGGATCCGACGGAGCGGCGGTCGATTTTGCCTATCACTGGCTGCACGCGCGTGAGACATCGCACGACCACTACGCCGCGCTGCCGGCCGATGTCCGCGCGGTGCTCGATGCCTATGCCTCAGGGCTTAACCGCTATGCCGCGCAGCATCCCGGCGAGGTCAAGTTGGCCCGGCTGTTCCCAGTCAACGGTGAGGATATTGCCACCGGCTTTGCGCTGCGGCTGCCATTCTTCTTCGGGCTCGACCGGGTGCTGGGGCCGCTGGTCAAGGGCGAGGCGCTGCTGCCTGAACATGGGCCCAGCCTGAGCGGGCAGCAGCTGCCCGACGCACTGCACGGCGGCGGCGATCAACTCACAGCTGAATCAGCGATGCCGCTGCCGCTGCCAATGGGCGCAGTGGCCGAGACTTCGGGCTCTAACGCCTTCGCGATCAGCCCGCAGCGTTCAGGCGACGGCGTGACGCGGCTGTTTTCGAACAGCCACCAGCCCTACCGCGGCGGGGTCGCGTGGTACGAGCTGGAGATCGATAGCGATGAAGGCTGGCACTTTGCCGGGGCGACCTTCCCCGGCTCGCCCTATCCGTTCCTCGGCCATAACGAAAACCTGGGCTGGACCAACACCGTCAACCGCGCTGACTTGATCGATGTGTTCAAGCTCAACCTGACCCCCGATGGCAACGGCTATTACCAGGACCCGCCCGCCGGAGCGATGGAGGGCTTCAACCAAACTCCGCAGCTTGAACAGCAACGGGTCTGGCTGCCGGTGCGATTTGGCCCACTGGTGCTGCCGGTGCCGCGTACGATCTGGCGCGCGCCGCTGATCGGGCCGGTGATCAAGAACGCCCAAGGAGCCTTTGCGGTTCGCTATGCCGCGATTGGCAGCATCGCCAGCGTCGAGCAGTACTACCGCGTGACCAAAGCGAAAGATTTCGCGCAGTGGCGCGGGGCGATGGCGCAGATGGGCGTGCCCGCCACCAACTTCATTTACGCCGATCGGGCCGGCAACATCGCCGATTGGTACAATGCGGCCATTCCGGTGCGCAAGCCCGGCCCGGACTGGCGCCATCCGGTAGCGCTGACCAATGCCGATCAGGTCTGGAACAGCTATGTGCCGTGGGAGCAATTGCCCCACTTGATCAACCCGGCCTCGGGCTTCCTGTTCAATTCGAACAACACGCCTTTGGTTGCAGCGGGTCCGGGCAGCGAACTTAACCCGGCGCTGATCCCGGCGATCTGGGGGGTCGAAACCGACCTGACCAACCGCAGCCGCCGCGCGGTAAAGCTGCTGTCACAGCCCGGCCCGATCACCCGCGAGCGGCTGCTGCAGATCAAGTTCGACACCGGGTATGAGCGCGCGGGTTATGTCGCCTTTATGCTCGACGGGATTGCCGCGCTCGATCTGCGCAACGAGCCGGAGCTGCAGAAGGCGCAGGCACTGCTGGCTCAGTGGGACTTGACCGCTGACGGCAAAGGCCCGGCCGATGCCCTGACGGTGATGGTGCTCGAAGAAGCCATGTCGGCCAGCTACGGCCTGCGCCCAATGCCCGATCCCAAAGCCGAACTGGCCAAAGCGGCGGCGCATCTGACCAAGTATTTCGGCCGGATTGATCCGCCGCTGGGCGATGTAATCCGGATTCGCCGTGGTAAAGTCGATCTGCCCGATGACGGCGGCGGCGATACGCTGCGCGCGGCGACCGCGTGGAATGTCGATCCCGACGGGCGGCTTTCAGTCAAGCACGGCGACAGCTTTGTCATGCTGATCGAATGGGGCAAGGACGGCGTGGTGCATTCGCAATCGGTCCAGCCTTATGGCGCCGCGACAACCCGACCGGGCAGTCCGCACTACGCCGATCAGGCGGCATTATTCGTGGCACACAAGTTCAAGCCAGTATGGTTCACCCGCTCAGACGTGTCGAAACATGCCGCATCGCGCGAGGTGGTTAGCAACTAACGAACTATTATTAGCCACACTTGGTCATAAACGTACCAATTGTGTGCATAAGTTACGACGAACAGAAAAAAATGCTCTTGCATTGGCGCGAAATCGGACCAGTCTTCGGTCCCATCGGGCGGGCGCACGGCCTGCTGATCAGGGAGGTAATTCATGAAAATTGGGACACTAGGCCGGATGGCCCTGGCCCTGGCTGCATCGCTAGCCGGGTACTCGACTGTTCAAGCGCAATCGCAGGAAGCGATTGAGCGGAGCGGCAATACATTCCACCAAGCCGTCTGCGCTCGCGCCATTGGCGCTGGTCAGGCGCGCTGCTTCGCGCACGTCCAGACCGATGCTCGCGGCAATCTGCTGTCCGGCAAGCCCGAAGCTGCTGCGCCCAACATCACGCCATCGGGCTTTGGCCCGGCTGACCTTCGCAGCGCTTATGCCACCGCCTCGCAAAGCGGATCGTCGGCCAACACCATCGTCATCGTCGATGCCAATGGATATCCCAATGCCGAAGCTGATCTGGCAGTATACCGCGCGCAGTATGGCTTGCCGGCCTGCACCACGGCCAACGGCTGTTTCAAGGCACGCGATCAGCGCGGCGGCACTTCCTATCCGCGCTATAACAGCGGCTGGGCGCAAGAAATGGCGCTCGACCTCGATATGGCCAGCGCGATGTGCCCGAACTGCAAGCTCATTCTGGTCGAGGCTGACTCGGCCTCGCTCGCCAATCTGGCTGCAGCGGTCAACTGGGCCGCGACTCAGCCTGGCGTGATCGCGATCTCGAACAGCTATGGCGGCGGTGACGCTGGCACGGCAACTTATGCCTCGGCTTACAACCATCCCGGCATCGCCGTCACGGTCAGCTCGGGCGACAGCGGCTATGGCGCGGCCTTCCCGGCCACAGCACCTGGCGCGATCACCGTGGGCGGCACCAACCTGAAGCGTGCCGCCAATGCGCGCGGCTGGGCTGAACTGGCCTGGACCAGCGGCGGCAGCGGCTGCAGCGCCGTTCATGCCAAGCCCGTGTGGCAGAACGACCCGCTCTGCGCGAACCGCATGGAAGCCGACATTTCGGCAGTGGGCGATCCGGCCACCGGCGTGGCGGTCTATGGCCCGACCGGCAAGGGCAGCCAGTCCGGCTGGCTCGTGTTCGGCGGAACTAGCGTTTCGGCTCCGATCATTGCCGGCATGTACGGCGCCAAAGGTACCGGCACGCCAAACGCTGCATCGGCGATCTACGGTGCGGCGGTGAGCAACTTTACCGACGTTACCGGCGGCACCAACGGCAGCTGCGGCGGAACTTACTTCTGCACCGCCGGGGCGGGTTATGACGGCCCGACCGGGCGCGGCACCCCGCTGGGTACCGGCGGCCTCTAAGGCAGCAGGCTGAACAGCGCCGCGCTCGGATTTCGGTCCGGGCGCGGCGTCCTGTTTGGAGCGGATTTGAATCTTGCCCCCATGCCATGCCCGCTCTATCGCCATCCGCCTCGATGACCCGATTTTTCCGCCTGTTCGCGTTCTTGTCCGCGCTGCTCCTGATGGCGGTGGGCGGCGCTTCTGCCGCATTGGCGCAGCCAACCAAGCAGCGCGCGGTGCAGGCCGTGCTGACCGAGGTTTTGCTGGTCAGCGAAACTCCCTCCGAAACCAAATTCCGCCTCGCCTTCAGCCCGCGTGCCAATACTTACGCCCCAGTCGTGTCCGAGCCTGGCCGCGCAGCGCTGGGTCTGGCACTCACCTCGCGCGGCAACAGTGCGGTCGCTCCGCCGGGCCTGTCGGGGCTGGTGCGCGGGATCGAATTCCAGCAGATCGAAACGATCCTGATCCTGCGCTTCGCCACCTCTGCCCCTGCAACTGTCAAAGCGGTCAGCGTCAGCGATACGACCATCGAAGTGACCGTGTCGAGCGGCACACCGGCGCAGCGGCGCGAACAGACCCAGTATCAGAACGGCCCCGTGCCGCTCGCCGCCGAACCCCCGATGGGGGAAGATGGTTATGAACTTGTCATGCTCAAGTACGCCGATGTCAGTGAAGTCGTCGGTCTGCTGACCGATGGCCTGACGGTCAAAAGCAACGACACCTTTATCCCGCGCGAACCATCGTTCGGCTCAAACAGCCTGACCGGCACTTCGTACAACCCCGGCCCCACCAACCAATATAATGGCGGCGATGGCCAGCCGCTCGGCCAATCGGTCGATAGCCGGATCGCGATCGACCGGCGGCTCAATGCGATCTGGATCAAGGGCTCACCCGAACAGATCGCGCGCACCAAACGCCAGATCGCGCTGATCGACCAGCCGGTCGACAGCGTCATTCTGGAAACCGAAATCGTCGAGCTGACCGAAACCGGGGCCAAGGCCGTGGGGATCGATTTCGGCAATGCCAACGGGCAGATTGCGGTCGCCACGATCCAGACCGGGCAGTATATTCCGCCCGGCGAACTGGCCAATGGCGGCGGGCACCTGTCCCCCGGCGGGCGCGAAGTGGGCGGCTATCTGGTCAGCACCTCGCTGCAGGCGGCGATCTATGCGCAGGTCTCCAAAGGCGAAGGCCGGATCGTTTCCAAACCCCGCATCGCCGCGCAAAGCGGCTCGACCGCCAAGATCATCACTGGCGACGCGCTGCCGATCCTGACCGCGATCACCCTGTCGGGCGTCAACGGCGTTTCGCAGCAGGTGCAATACGTCAACGTTGGCGTGACGCTGCAGATTGCGCCGCGGGTCAGCGCTGATGGGTTCGTCACCAGCCATGTGTTCTGCGTGGTCTCCAGCGTCTCGGGCTATTCGCAAGGCTATCCCACGATCAGCCAGCGCGAGGCCGAAACTTCGGCCACCGTGCGCGATGGCGAATCCTTCGTGATCGGGGGGCTGACGCAGGAATCGACGCTGACTAGCCAGACCAAAGTGCCGCTGCTGGGTGACATTCCGCTGATCGGACAGGTGTTCCGCACCGACCGCAAGACCAAGTCGCGGACCGAGCTGTATATCGTGGTGACCCCGCATATCGTGCGTCATCCACGCAACATCGAACCAGCGCCGGCCCCGCCGGCCGAGCTGCCCCCAGCCGAGGCGACTCCCGCCCCTTAACCGGCGAGCCTCGCGCGCATGCGGTTCGTCGAATTGTGCTGTTGCGCCGCGCAGGATTACGTGATCGAACGGGCTGTCTTCCGGGGAGTTTACACCATGCGCCGCTTCGTCACTGTCTCGCTAGTTGCCTTGGCCTTGTCAGCTTGCGCCACCGCCCCGACTGCGGAAATTAAGGCCGCCGGCGATGCTGCAGCTCAAGCTGCAAACGACATTGCCAAAGCCCCGGCCCAGCCCGCCGCGCTCAGCCAGCTGGTCCAGTCGGTCGATATTCCGTTTGAGCAGTTCACTTTGGCCAATGGCCTGCAGGTGATCGTCCATACTGACCGTAAGGCACCGATTGTGGGCGTGACGCTGTATTACCGGGTCGGCTCAAAAAGTGAGCCCAAGGGCCGCACCGGCTTTGCGCATCTGTTCGAACACCTGATGTTCGGCGGCAGCGAAAACGTCCCGAATTTCGATATTCCGCTCGAGGGCGCCGGCTCAACCTCGACCAACGGCTCGACCTGGTATGACCGGACCAATTATGTCGAAACCGTGCCGACCGGCGCGCTCGATCTGGCGCTGTTTATGGAAAGCGACCGGATGGGGCACCTGCTCGGCGCGGTCAGCCAGGACAAGCTCGATAAGCAGCGCGGCGTGGTCCAGAACGAAAAGCGGCAGGGCGATAATGACCCTTACGGCTTGTCTGAATATGCCATCGGCGAAGGGCTGTTCCCGGTCGGCCACCCCTATCGCCACGCCACGATTGGCTCGATGCAAGATCTCAACGCCGCCAGCTTGAGCGACGTGCGCAGCTGGTTTACCGGGCACTATGCGCCCAACAACGTCGTGCTGGTGCTGTCAGGCGATATCGATCTGGCCAGTGCCAAACCGATGGTCGAAAAGTGGTTCGGCAATATCCCGCGCGGTCCCGAAGTGAACAAGGTTGCGGCGGGGCCGGTCACGCTGGCCGCGCCGGTGCGCCGGGTGATGACTGACCAAGTGCCGCAAACCAAAGTTTACCGGGTGTGGTCCGGCCCCGGCCAGAACGATCCCGATGCCCCGGCGCTCGATCTGGGGATGCGGGTACTGGGCGGGCTGGCCTCATCACGGCTCGACAATGATCTGGTGCGCGGACGCCAGTTGGCCACCTCGGTCTCGGCCACGGTCCAGCAGTTTGAACAGGTCAGCTTCATCCAGATCGAAATGGACGTGAAGCCGGGGGTCGAAGTCGCGGTGGCGGAAAAAGCGCTCGACGAGGATGTGGCCAAGCTGGTCGCTGAAGGCCCCACTGCTGACGAGATGCAGCGCGCCGCGACCAGCGCAGTCTCGGGCCAGATCAACAGCCTCGAACAAGTCGGCGGGTTTTCGGGCAAGGGCGCGCAGCTCGCCGAAGGGCTGCTCTATTCTGGCGATCCCGGCCAGTACAAGAAAGACCTGGTGCGCGTCGCCAGCCTTACGCCAGCCGAAGTGCAGGCCGCGCTGCAGCGCTGGCTCTCGCGCCCGGTCTATGCCCTCGTTATCAGCCCGGGCAAGCGCACCGAGCGCGGCGAGGCGATGGGCGGCTGGGGCGATGAAGCGCGCAGCAAACCGCCGCGGGCCGATGCCAAAAGGCCCGCCCCCAAACTGGTCACTGGCCCGGCGCGCGCCGCGCCACCGGTTGCGCCGGTAGGCGATCTGGCGTTCCCGGCGATTGAGCGCACCGCGCTGTCGAACGGCATTCCGGTAGTTCTCGCCCGCCGCACTGCCGTGCCGACCGTGCTGGTCAGCCTGACTTTCGATGCGGGTTACTCCGCCGATGCGCAGGATACCCCGGGCACCCAATCGCTGATGTTGGGGCTGCTGGATGAAGGCACCGCCACGCTGAGCGCCACCCAGATCGCCGAGCAGCAAGAGCGGCTGGGCGCACGCATTTCGGCGGGAGCCGGGATCGACAGCTCGAGCATTACGCTGTCCACGCTCAGCGCCAACCTCGCGCCGTCGCTCGATCTGCTGGCCGAGGTGGTCCGCCGTCCGGCCTTCCGCGCCGAAGACGTGTCGCGCCGCCGCGATCAGCAAGTGTCAGAAATTGATCAAGCGCAGGCCAACCCGCGTTCGCTCGCGGTGCGCAGCCTCAGCCCAATCCTGTTCGGCCCAGCGCATCCTTACGGCCAGCTGGGGGACGGACTGGGCGATGCCAAATCGGTTGCCGCGCTGACCCCCGAGGCGCTGCGCGGCGCGCATACCAAGTGGCTGCGGCCAGACAACGTGACCATCACCGTGGTCGGCGATATCACGATGGACCAGCTGAAGCCGCTGCTCGAAGCGAGCTTTGGCGGGTGGCAGGCCCCTGCCACGCCCAAGCCGGTCAAGCACCTCGACGCGCCGATTCCCGCGCCGCGCCCGCGGATCGTGCTGATCGACCGGCCCGGATCGCCGCAATCGGTGATCGTCGCGGGCCGGGTATTGCCGCTGAGCGGCCGCGATGCCGATCACGAAGCGCTCGATCTGGCCAACGAAGTACTCGGCAACGGCTTCCTCTCACGGCTCAACCTTGATCTGCGGGAGGACAAGGGCTGGTCTTACGGTGTGCGCTCAACCGTGCGCAGTCCGCAGGGCCCGCGCAGTCTGGTGCTGGTCGCCCCGGTGCAATCCGATCGCACCGGCGATTCGATTGCGCTGATGTTGGCCGACATGGGCCTGTTCCCCAAGACCAAGGGGGTCGATCCGGTCGAACTGGGCCGCGTGACAGATGGCAATGTGCGCGGGCTGCCCAACCGGTTTGAAACCAACGGCCAGGTGCTTGGCGCGATCATCTCCAACCAGCAGCTCGGCCGGCCCGATGACTATTACGCCACCCTGCCCAGCCGTTACCGCGCGATCGACGGTGCCGCGATAAACACCGCTGCGGCGCAGTACTTGCAAGCGGACGGGCTGGTCTTCGTGGTGGTGGGTGACCGCAAGTTGATCGAACCGCAGCTGCGCAAACTGGGCCTGCCGATCGAAATCATGCCCTAGTTGACAGCGGTGGCGCAACGCGCGAGTGAACGCACTACTTACCCCGTTGTAAGTCCAATAATTCGTGAGGAGAGAGATATGTCTGTTGCCGGTACTTACGCATGCGTCACCAAGACCCCGATGGGCGATCAATCGAGCGACGTCACCATCACTGTTGATGGCGACACTTTCACCGGCAGCAACGTCGGCGCGATGGGTTCGATGAGCCTCGATAACGGCAAGGTCGATGGCAACAAGCTGACCTGGTCGATGAACATGACCGTGCCGATGCCGATGACCCTGGAAGGCGAAGCCACCATCGACGGCGACGCACTGACCGGATCGGTCAAGGCCGGCGCATTCGGCACCTTCCCAATGTCAGGCACCCGCAAGGGCTGATCTGCGCCGCAAGGCTGGAAACACAGCGGGCGCCGGAGGAAACTCCAGCGCCCGTTTGTTTGTGCGGCGGCAGCGTTAAGCGAGCTTGGCGCGCAACACTTCGTTGACCAAACCTGGATTGCCCTTGCCCTGCATGGCTTTCATCGTCTGGCCGACGAAGAAGCCGAACAGCGCCTCTTTGCCCGCCCGGAACTCGGCGACTTTATCAGTATTGGCGGCCAGCACGGCGCCTACTGCGGCTTCGATTGCGCCGGTGTCGCTGGTCTGGGTCAGGCCTTCGCGCTCCACGATGGCCAGCGCGCCGTCACCGCTTTCGAGCATCTTTTCGAGCACCTGCTTGGCGATCGAGCCTGAGATTGTGCCGTTGGCGACAAGGCCCAGAAGCTCGGCCCCGGCCTCTGGCGTGACCGGCGAGGAGCTGAGATCCTTGCCTAGCTTGTTGAGCGCGCCAAACAGCTCGCTGGTCAACCAGTTGCTGGCCTGCTTGGCCACCTCGGCTTCGCCCTTACCAGCCTTGGCGGCGGTGGCGGCGACCAGTAGTTCGAACCAGCGCGCAGTTTCAACGTCAGAGGTGAGCACCCGGGCGTTGTAAGCCGATAGTCCCATCGCGCCTTCATAGCGCTGAAGCTTGGCATCGGGCAGTTCGGGCAGGCTGGCCTCGCACTCGTCCAGAAACGCCTGATCGAGTTCGAGCGGGAGCAAGTCAGGATCGGGGAAATAGCGATAGTCGTGCGCGTCTTCCTTGCTGCGCATCGAGCGGGTTTCGTTCTTGTCGGGATCGTAAAGCCGGGTTTCCTGCACCACCCGGCCGCCGTCTTCGATCAGATCGACCTGACGGCGCGCTTCGCTTTCGACCACCGCCATCACAAACCGCACCGAATTGACGTTCTTGGTCTCGGTCCGCGTGCCCAATTCATCGCCGGGCTTGCGCACGCTGACATTCACATCTGCGCGCATCGAGCCCTGATCCATGTTGCCATCGCACGATCCGACATAGCGCAGAATCTGGCGCAGCTTGGTCAGATAGGCTCCGGCTTCGGCCGGGCTGCGCATATCCGGGCGGCTGACGATTTCCATCAAGGCGACGCCCGAGCGATTGAGATCGACGTAGGACATGGTCGGGTGCTGATCGTGCATCAGCTTGCCCGCGTCCTGCTCGATATGGATCCGCTCGACCCCAATGGTCTTGGTAGAACCCGCCGGATCCTTGTCATCCAGCACCACGTCGACCGCGCCTTCGCCCACGATCGGATGGTACAGCTGGCTGATCTGATAGCCCTGCGGCAGATCGGCGTAGAAGTAGTTCTTGCGGTCAAACCGTGACCAGGCGTTGATCTTGGCGCCCATCGCCATGCCGGTGCGGACCGCCTGACGGACACATTCGCGGTTAAGCACCGGCAGCATGCCGGGCATCGCGGCGTCGACCAGGCTGACCTGCGTGTTGGGCTCGGCCCCGAACGCGGTCGCCGCGCCCGAAAACAGTTTGGACTGCGAAGTGATCTGCGCATGGACTTCGAGGCCGACAACGACCTCCCATTCGCCGGTGGCGCCGTGGATACGATAGCTGGTTTCGGTCATAGGATGCGGGGTCCAGAGTGGTCGGTTAGGGTCAGCGGCTGCGGGCGGCAGCAATGCGCATCAGCTCATAGGCCGGGCGCAGCCGGATTGCGACAAATTCGCGCAGGCCCGCATATTTGCCGTAATAGCGGTTGGACGAGATTGTGATCGGCGATCCCGGCGTGATGCCGAACGGCGGCAGGCCGAGCGCCACTGGCCGGTAGCCGAGCATGCCCATCGGGCGCGCGCTGTC
>JANNYT010000035.1:0-4415 GCA_031410255.1 Novosphingobium sp.
GGTCGATCACCTTGCGCTTGAGCTTTTCCTCGAGATTTCGCTGCTGCACCGCGCTGAGCGCGCCATCGACGATCACCAGAGCGGCTTCGCCTTGCGTGCAAGCGATCGCGATGTTGGCGATCTGGCCTTCGCCGAACAACGTCGCCGCGCGCGCTTCGCGGATCGGGATGGAGATGGCATCAGCCACCACCAGACCAATCGCGAGCGCCAGCCCGCGCGCCTCTTCCAATCGCGCAGTGCCGTCAGCGCTGGTTGCCCCTTTGCCCCGAAAATCGGGGTAGACGATCAGCGCGCGCGCACCGCGAGCGACTTCGCCATCGGTTTCGTCACCGAAGTTCAGTCTGTTTCGCCATCATCTGAATCGCCGGTCAGGTCGACCGGGCTAAGCGGCTGGATGGTCGAGACGGCGTGCTTGTAAGCGAGCTGAACATAGCCATCGCGTTCCAACAGCATGCAGAACAGATCGTATGCCGCGACCCGGCCCTGCAGCATCACGCCATTGACGAGGAACATGGTGACCTGCACCCCAGCCTCGCGTACGCTCGACAGGAATACGTCCTGGAGCAAGCGCAGCTTCTTGTTGCCTTCAGCCGCCGCGCCAAACTGCGCGGCGTCAATCGGCAAGCTCGGCATGATGGTCGAGACTGCGTGCTTGTAAACCAGCTGGGCCTGCCCGTCGCGGCGAAGCAGGATCGAGAAATTGTCGAACCAGGTAACAATCCCTTGCAGCTTGACGCCCTTGACCAAAAACATGGTCACCGGGACTTTGTTCTTGCGGAGCAGATTGAGGAATTGGTCCTGTAGATTTTGCCCCTTGCCGGTGGCGCTTACGACCGGCGTAATTGCGACAACTTCGGGCTCTGGCTTGGGCGCACGTGGGCGCGCGGAAAGGGTATTTGAGGGCATGTAAGTGTCCTTCTTTGTTGGCAGCCGCTAAAACGGTCCGCAATCTGGCTCACCGGAGGACCGGCTCACCGTATCATTTAGTGTAACGAAGCTAGCGCAATTTAGCTCCAGCGTAAATGAACTTTCCCTGAGTCGTCTGATTTACGCCGGAACTTCGCTCTCGGTTTCGTCCTCGTCATCGCGGCGATCGACCATCCCAAGCAGCTTGAGTTTGCGGTGCAGCGCTGATCGTTCCATCCCGATGAAGCTGGCGGTGCGCGAGATATTGCCGGAGAATCGACGGATCTGGACCCGCAGATATTCGCGCTCAAAATTCTCGCGCGCTTCACGCAGCGGCACCCCCATCAATGACGGCAGGCCGCTCTCACCGCTGATCCGGCCCGAGAGGATTTCGCCGGGCAGCATATCCGCCTCGATCCGGCCGAGCCGCTCGCGCGGGGTCAGAATGATCGTGCGTTCGACCACGTTGCGCAGCTGGCGCACATTCCCCGGCCATTCATAGCTTTGCAGCGCGGCGAGTGCTTCCATGCTGATCGCGGGCGGGGCAATGCCCTGATCAGTCGCGAACCGGGCGAAAAAATGATCGACCAGCATCGGAATGTCTTCACGCCGCTCCGCCACCGAGGGGATCGTGACAGGCACCACGTTGAGCCGGTAGAACAGGTCTTCGCGGAACCGCCGGTCGGCGATTTCCTTTTCCAGATCGCGCGCAGTCGACGAGACGACGCGGACATCGACGCGGATCTGGCGATTGCCGCCGACGCGGACAAAGGCCTGTTCAGTCAGCACCCGCAAGATCCGGGCCTGAGTCGAAAGCGGCATGTCGGCCACTTCGTCGAGGTAAAGCGTCCCGCCATCTGCCATTTCGAGCAGACCGGCACGGACCAGCTTGCCTTGCGCTTCCTCGCCGAACAGCTCCTGCTCGAACCGCTCGGGCGTAATCCGCGCCGAGTTGACCGTCACGAAGGCGTTGTTGGCGCGCCCGCTCCAGCTGTGGAGCAGCCGCGCGGCGACTTCCTTGCCCGAGCCGGCCGGACCGTTGATCAGCACCCGGCTGCCGGTATTGGCGACCCGCTTCAGCGTGGCGCGGACCTGATTGATCGCGGTGGAGTTGCCGGTGAATTCATCCGAAGCGACGAACCCTTCGCGCAGCCGCGCGTTTTCGCGGCGCAACCGTTCAGTCTCGGTCGCGCGGTCAACCAGCAGCAGCAAGCGCTCCGCCTCGAACGGCTTTTCGATAAAGTCCATCGCGCCGCGGCCAATCGCCGAGACCGCGGTATCGATATTGCCGTGGCCGGAGAAGATGATCACCGGCAGGTCCGGCTCACGGCTCTTGATCGCATCGAGCACCTCGAGCCCGTCCATCGGGCTGCCGTGAAGCCACACGTCGAGCAGCACCAGGCTCGGCCGCCGCTCGTCGATCATCGACAAGGCACTGACGCTGTCGCCCGCGGTGCGGCATTCATAGCCTTCATCGCTGAGCACCCCGGCGACCAACTCGCGGATGTCGCGTTCGTCGTCGACGATCAGAATTTCGAGCGCCATGATACTTCCTCAATTCACACTATTCAGCCGCTTCAGAGCCGCGCTGGCCCTCCAGCGGATCGCGCGCAAAACGCATTGTAACGACGGTCCCATCGGGATCGCCCCCGGCGAAATTCATTTCGCCCCCATGTTCTTCGACAATCTTGTTGACGATCGCCAGCCCCAGCCCGGTGCCCTTTTCACGCGTGGTGACATAGGGTTCGATGATCCGCTTGCGGTCTTGCGGCAGGCCCACCCCGTTATCGGTGACCGTCACGATCACGTCTTCCGGAGTGCCGATAATCCGCACCGCGATCCGCCCGCGATAGTCGGCGTCTTCCTGCTTCTGCCGCGCCTCAACCGCCTCGACCGCGTTTTTGAGCACGTTAGTCATGGCCTGACCAAACTGGTGCCGGTCACAGGCGATGATCCCCAACTCGGCATCGGCGGAGAAGGAGAAGTTGATGTCGGGCCGCGAAACTTCCTGAAGGAACAGCGCCTGCCGCGCCAGATCGACCGGGTCTTCGCCCCGGAACAACGGTTTGGGCAGGCGCGCGAAAGAGGAGAATTCGTCAACCATGCGGCGCAGATCGCCGACTTGGCGGATAATCGTGCCGGTCAGTTCTTCAAACAGCTCGCCATCAGCGGTAACCTGCTTGCTGTAACGCCGCTTGAGCCGCTCGGTCGCCAATTGGATCGGGGTAAGCGGGTTCTTGATTTCATGCGCGATGCGCCGCGCCACATCGGACCAGGCGGCCTGGCGCTGATCGACCAGCTGACGGGTGATGTCTTCGAAAGTGATCACGTCGCCGGCCGCCGAACGGGTCGACTTTACTGCCAGAGTCAGCAGCTCACTGCCCTTTGAATACTGCACGATCCCGCCGCTCTCCCCCGCATCGGCCAATGCCGAAATCTGCGGCGCAACCTTGGCCAGCTTGGTGCCAATTGGCGGCAAAGCATCACGTTCAAGCAGCAGCTTCTGGGCTGAGCCATTCATGAGCCGGATCTTGCCGTCGCTGGTGGTCGAGATGATCCCGGCAGTTACCGATTCGAGCACGGCCTCCATAAAGGCGCGGCGATCATCGAGCTGCTGGTTGGCATTGACCAGCGCGTGGTTCTGCACCTCAAGCTGCTTGGTCATGCGATTGAACGCACGGTTGAGCAGCCCGATTTCATCGCCGCTGGTGCGCCCTTCAACCCGCATGGTGAAGTTACCTGAACCGACCTGCCGCGCGGCATCGACCAGATCGTACAGCGGTTTGACTTGCCGGTCAGCCAGCCGCAGCGCGAACCAGACCGATAGCCCGACCAAGGCCAGACTGGCGACAAACAGCGCGACGTTAAACCGCAATTGCTGGATCCGCGTTCGCTGGGTCAGCTCATCATAGGCCCGCACGATATTCTGCGCGTGCCCGGCCGAGAGCAGATCGGACTTGCGCTGGGTGTAAAGATAAATCCCCGCGCGGCGATCAATCGGGACCACCGCTTGAATCGAGTTTGAGGTCGAACTGACCACAATCTGCTCGCCGCGATCGAGCTGCCGCAACACGCCCGCCGAGACGTTTTCAGACAATGGCTCGGACCCGCTGGCGACGGCTTGGCGGCGCAGCACGCCGTCGCTGCCTTTGACCAAGATCACGCTCTCATCGAGTTTACGGTTGTGGACCTGATACGAATACATCTCCGGGAAGGCCGGGCTGCTGAACGGCTCGCGGCTGAGAAAATCGCCCAGATCAGCCGCCATCGCCAAGGATTCGTAAGACATGTCCTTCTGCGTCTGCTCGTAATATCCGCGCGCCAGTTGGTTCGCGTTTTCGAGCAAGCCGCGCGACTTGTCGGAGAACCAGAATTCAACGCCCGACTGAAACAGAAACGAAGCGAAGATCACCACCAGCAGGGTCGGCACGGCCGAGATCAGCGAGAACAGGAACACCAGCCGGACATGCAGCTGCCCGTTCAGCCCCACTTCGTCCGCGACCCGCTGC
>JANNYT010000036.1:0-22866 GCA_031410255.1 Novosphingobium sp.
CGCCCGGCGCGCGGTTCCAGCGCGGCCCAGCCGAGCACCGGCAGCAGCGCGAGCAGCAGCGCCAATGGCTTTGGCAACAAGTGCAGCATCGTTGTGCTGACTAGCGCTTGCAAGGTGCCGCGCAGTCCCAAGCCGCCGCTCCACCCCTGCGAGGCGAGGTCAGCGTCCTGCGCAACCTTCAGCACGGCGATGGCGTGCAGGGCCATGAACCCGGCGAACAAGGTCGCCACCAGCGTCCAGCCATAGAACTCGTGCCAGCGCCGCTCATACAGCGCGAAAGCTGCGCTGAGCATCAGGAACGGCAGCGCCAGTTCGCGGATCGTCAGTGCGGCGGCCACGGCCAGCACCGGCCACCACCATTGCTCGCGCCAGCGCAGGCGAGCCGCCAGCGCCAAGCCGAGCAGCAACCCACACCACGCTTCGCTCATCGGGGTGATCGTGGTCGCTGCGGCGGCAAATCCGCCGATGCCCACCGCCAGCCCCGCGCCGATCCGCTCCGCCAAGTTGGCCGGGGCGGGCAGGGCGAACGGCCACAGCAGCACATTGAAGATCAGCAGCGCAATCTCCAGCGTGTTGAGCTGGTCCCAGCCATAGCTTGCGGCCAGCACGTACAGCGTCGGTTCGCGGATGGTAACGAATGGCCGGGTCGGATAGCCGTGCGCGCGCTGCTGCGTGGCGGCGGCTTCATAATAACCGGTGCCGTGCTGCATCTGCTGCACGATATCGCGATACAGCCGCATGTCGGTGTAATGCCCTGGTGCGGCGCGGGTGATACTAACCGGCGCGGGCACGAAGCACCACGCTGCCGCCGCCAGAAACAGCGCGGCGACTATTACGGCCATAGTTTGCGGCAAGCGGGCGAGCATGGCGCTTGGTCGCGCGGCCCACCGATGCGCGCAAGCGGCGCGGAGCAGCTATCCCCGGATCAGGCCGCTAACCGCTGCTCCAGTGCTGCCGGGGAACAGTTTTGGCACCGCCAGCGCCGGGTCGAGCGCAAAGTGCGCCGCCACCGCGCCGCCGATCAGCGCGTCCAGTCCCATGGTCGGTTTGAGGTCGCGCGCTTCGTAAAGCTGCGCCGGGGCGAGGCCGGGCCAGTCGGCCAGGATCCGCCCGCCCGCGACCGTGCCGCCCAGCAGCATCGCGACTGAGCCGGTGCCGTGATCGGTCCCGCCGGTGCCGTTGACCGCTGCCGTGCGTCCAAATTCGGTCGCCACCACCACCAGCGTATCGGCCCAGGCCACGCCCAGATCGTGCTGCAGCGCGCCGATCAGCCCATCGAGCCCGGTCAGCTGCCCTGCCAGCCGCGCGCGCTGCCCGGCGTGCGTATCCCAGCCAGTGGTCTCAACCATCACCACCCGCGCGCTGTCTGGCCCGGTCATCAGCTTGGCGACCAATTGCCCGGCGGCGGCTGCGCCTTTGGCTCCGCCGCTGGCGAAATCACCTGCCATCGCGCGGGTCTGCATTGCTTCTTCCCACAGCCCGTGCAGCTGCGGATCACCGGCGTAGAGCATCGAGACACGCTGGAGCAGATCGGCCGAAGCCTCGGGCAATGCAGTCGGCGCATAGCTTGCGACTTGCACCGCACCACGCAGCGCGGTCGGGATCGTGGCGGAGACTGCCAGCCCGCGCGCAGCGTCCGTTGGCAGCAGTGCCAGCAGCCGGTTCATCCAGCCATCCTGCCGATCATAAGGCAGCGCGCCGCCGGTTTCGAGCACGTTCTGCGCATCGAAGTGTGAGCGGTCGCGATAGGGTGATGCCACGGCGTGCGCGAACAGCGCCTGCTTGGCCCCATACAGCGCGGACACTTGCGCCAGTGCCGGATGCAGCGCGAACATGCTGCCGAGCTTGGGCCGGTCCAGCAGGTCAGTGGCCAGATCACCGCGCAGCCCGGCATAGGCCGGGTCTCCGGTCGGGGCGAGGGTGGCGAGGCCATCGGCTGCACCGCGCTGGATAATGAACACCAGTCGGCGCTCGGTGGTGGCCTTGGCGAAGGCGATGCGCGGGGCGAGCAGCGCGGCGGCGCCAGCGGCAAGCAAGTGACGGCGAGCAAGCAGCATCGGATTATCTCCGCATCATTTCGGGGGAGGCGAGTAGCAGCGCGAGCGCTTGCTGACCGCTCTCGGCGCGGGCCAGCGCGGTCGCGGTCGCATCGGACAGCGCGCCGGGGAACAGCAGCGGGGCGATCTTGCGCGCGTCGATTGTCGCGGCAGTGCGCTCCGAAATTCGCTGCGCCACTTCCACCCGGCGGTACAGCGCGTCGGGTCCGGCCCAGCTGGCGGCAATGTCATCAAAGCCAGCTGGCGAACCCGGCTTCCACACCGCTTGACCGAGCTGTTGCAGCGCGCCCGCGACCGACTTGGCCGGCAGCGTCTTGATCCCGGTCGCGCGCAAGGTGCTGATCGTCCAGTCCCACGGGGTGCGGAATTTGGGCGGGCCGCTCCATACTTCAGGCGCTTCGATCAGCACCCGGTACAGCGCGGGTAAATCGCCGCCGCTCTGCAGGAAGCTCTGCTCCAGCCGCGTGACCAGCGCGGGCGGCGGTTCATCACCGGCAAAATGCCGTGCCAGCTTGGTCGCAATATGCCGCGCGGTAGCGGGGTGACGGGCCAGATCATCCAGCACCGCCTGCGCCTGCGCCTCGCCGCTTTGGGCATAACGTTTGCCCATGATGCTGCGCGCGCCCGGCTCGTGAACCGGCGCGGCGAACCAATAGCCCGGACCTGGGCCGCGCATGATCTGTTGCTGCGCCAGCCCACCGACAGTCCAGCCGGTCAGCGCGCGGGCAAATTCGGTGACGTCGGTCTGGGTATAGCCGCTGCGGACCCCCAGGGTGTGCAGCTCCATGATTTCGCGCGCAAGATTCTCGTTGAGCCCGCGCGTCTTGCCGCGCTCGGCCGCGCGCGCACCCAATGGGCTGCCGGGGCCAATCGACTGTGCCTGATCGAGGTACAGCAGCATCGCCGGGTGGCGTTCGACGGCGCTCAGCAAGTCGGGGAACTTGCCCAGCACGTGCGGGCGGATAGCCTCGAATTCAAACGCTCCGGCCAGGCCGACAGTGATGATCTTGTCGACTGAGACGGCAAAGTGGTTCGCCCAGAAGTGGACCAGCCGCTCGGCGAAGGGCGCGCTGCTGGTCAGCGCCGCTTTGGCCCGCGCGCCAACGGCGGCGACATAAGCGTCGCGCAGATCGCGATAGGGGCCAGGCATGCCATCGCCTTTGGCTTTGGGATCGGTGCCGGACTGCTGCGCTTCCGCCTTGCGCTCCTTGCGGTCATCGCGGCTGTCGCGCAGCATTACGATCAGCTGAGCGCTGTGCAGCGCGGCGGCGATCGGGGCGGGGCGCGGATCGTAGCGCGACAGTTGCTGGGTCAGCCAGACCTGCGGCTGCGCGGGAGGCTGTTCATCGCTGCGTCCGCCCAGGCCAAAGCGATTTAGCGCTATCGCGGCTTCGTTCATCGCGCGCTCCCGGTGGTTGTTCCCTCAAGGCCTGCGAGGATGCCGCCCGAGCGCGGCCGTGTCACTTCGCAAAGTGTATCCGTTTGTCACACAGTGGGCGGAGTGCCTGCACCCAGCCGGGGCGCGGCCAGCCCAAGGTTCAATTCCAGCTGCTTGAACCGGATCGGCGTGCGCACGCCGGCGATCACCTGCCCATCCGGCGCAGTGAAATCCTGCCGCATACCCCGCGCTATGATCTGCGGATCATTAAACGCATCGGCCACAGTGTTGATCGGCCCGGCTGGCACCCCGACGCTTTCCAGCAGCGCCAGCAGTGCATCGCGGGTCTGCAACCGGGTGGCCTCAGTGATCAGCACTTCCAGCGTGACGCGGTGCTCGATCCGCAGCTGGTTGGTCAGGAACCGCGTGTCACTCGCCAGCGCCGCCAGCCCCATCGCTTCGCAGAACCGGCGGAACTGGCCATCGTTGCCCACCGCGAGGATGAACCAGCCGTCGCTGGTCGGGAACACCGCGTAAGGGGTGATGTTGGGATGGGAATTGCCCAGCCGGCGCGGGCATTGGCCTGAAACGAGATAATTCTGCGCCTGATTGGCCAGCACCCCAGTCATCACATCATACAGCGCCATGTCGATATGCTCGCCGCGCCCGGTGCGTGCGCGCGCCGCCAGCGCGGCCTGCACCGCGATCACCGCATAAAGCCCGGTCATCACATCGGCAAAGGCCACGCCGATTTTTTGCGGCGCACCGTCCGGCTCGCCGGTCAGGTCCATGATCCCGCTCATCCCTTGAATGATGAAGTCATATCCGGCGCGCGGGGCATAGGGCCCGTCCTGCCCGAACCCGGTGATCGAGCAATAGACCAGTCGCGGGTTGAGCGCGGCCAGGCTGGCATAGTCGAGCCCGTATTTGGCCAGCGCACCGACTTTGAAATTCTCGATCACCACATCGGCATCGGCGACCAGCCGCCGCACTTCGGCTTGCCCTTCGGGGGTGCGGAAATCGATCGCCACCGAACGCTTGCCGCGGTTGGCAGCGTGGAAATAGGCTGCATCGCTGGTGCCATCGCCATAGGTCACGAACGGCGGGCCCCACTGGCGGGTATCATCGCCCGCCGGGCTTTCGACCTTGATTACCTCCGCGCCCAGATCGGCGAAGATTTGCCCAGCCCATGGCCCGGCGAGGATCCGGGCGAGTTCGACGACCTTGAGGCCGGCATGGGGGTGATTGGCGAGTTGAGACATGGTGTCTGCCTAGCCGTTCAATGCTGAGATGAAAATGGTCGGGGAGACAGGATTCGAATCTTACGCAGCGAAATTTCGCTGAAATACGTCAATCATTTGGATATCTAGCGATAATGGAGTGAAAGGCTACATGAAATGCTACAATAGCTGCCACAAAGGATAGCGATCTTGACCATCGCTCAGCATATTGCGGCCTGCGGAACAAAGGGCATTTACCAGTTAAGCGGCCGCGTGTTGGCCCCAAAACGCTGAACACTTACCTGTTAGCTGTTTCGGTTTTTTCAAATGGCTCATCACGCGAGATCACCACGAAGGTCCTTCGCCATGCGACGGACTTTTTTACGACACGATCAAGGGCGAAAAGCCTCGGCCGCCTTATACTACAGATCAAATCAACCTATTTTTGTCGTCACCCCTCTACACAGGATTCTTGCGCGATGGTGCCGAACACGAGTCTGGATACCTTCGAACTCGGGACTGGCGCTTTTGGATACCCCTGGCTTGTCTCTTCACCGGAGCCAGGATAAGCGAGATTGCTCAACTACTTGTTGAAGACGTGCGTGAGGATCAAGACGGGCGGTTCATCTTAATACGTCACGATGACGAGGTCGGGCAAAGCACGAAATCGGGCAAGAGCAGATTTGCACCAGTTCACCCTATGCTCGCGGAAATTGGGTTCGTGTCATTCTGTGCGGCGCGACGCCAAGACGCCGGCGCGTCCAAGCCTCTTTTTCCTGACGCCCAAAATGATAGTAGCGCTTATGCTGGCGATCGGGCGTCGCGTTTTTGGCGGGACTACCTCAAAAAGAATTGACGTGAAGTCGAACAAGGTCGGCGGAGACGGCCTCGGGGCCCACTCGTTTAGGCATACGATCGTTGATTGGTTTCGTGAGGAAGCTGAACTTTTCGATACCGGCATCGGTGTCGCTCTGGGACACACTGTTAAGTCAGTAACGAGCGGCTACGGCCAGGGCCAGCCGGGCACAGTCAATAGGCTGCGAAAGATGTTCGAGCTTGTGCAATTCGATGGGGTGAAGCTCGAGCATTTAATGCCGCTCTAGGTCCGGTCTCAAACAAACCCAGATCTTCGGTTTAGTGCTTCAGCTAAATGGCATGTAATCTAGTGCTTCTATCACGGACAAACACGCCTTTCTACCGAATCAGGCTCTGAAAATATGACGCTAAGCGACGTCTTAGAAATCGATCCCCAGCGCTGTGAAAACGTGGAAACTGCGGGCGCCCCCGTCCTCGCGGGTTGGCCCACCAGAGGCGAGCAGGCGTAGTGGGCCTGGCAGATCGTAAATCGCGCCGATGCCCAAGCTGGTTGACGCGCGACCGCCTGTGGTGGCTGCCCCCTGACGATCAACTTCGAGGCCAATGACCAAGCGTTCTCCGAACTGACGGGCCGCCGCGATGCCGCCGGTCCAATAGTCGCGATTGTCGGGGCCAGGATTGATGGCGTATCCGCCCCCGCCAAACACCGTCCATCTGCCCAGATCTTTTTGCGCCCAGATCGGCAGCAACACCGTAACGCGGCCTGCGCCTAAGTCATTGCTTGCCGTTGGGAGAGTAATGCCCGGAAATACGGCAATCTGCAGGCCCGCAGCCTTATCGTTGACGAAGCGGTATTTGACCGAGGCTGCCACATCGCCCGGACCCGAAGTCCAACCCGCTGCATCGTGCGTGTAAGCCAGCGGCAAGCCGATTGTCAGCTGCACGTCTTCAGCGGCTCCATAGTTGATCTCCGCCCCGAGCGAACCTGCAAAGTCAGTGCCGCGGCCCTCTGCTTCGAACAGCGGTGCATAAATCTCCCAGTGCCCGGTTTCGGTCGGCTCGGGGTCATCGGTCAGGAACGGTGGGCCGGCTTGGGCAGCACTCGCCAACAGTGCAGCAATAACGCTGCCGGCGCGCCAAAGTGTTCGAATGCTCGCGGTCAGGTTGCTGCTCCAGTATTGGCACCAGGATGCTCACCGGCGCGCTGCGGCAACACGATGATCAGCACCAGAATCGCAGCGCCCAGAACCAGTGTTGCGATGGGTCGGCTCAAGTCGAGGCCACCCTTGGCCAGCGGCTTGTCGAGGAAATCTCCGACCGTTGCGCCCAGCGGTCGGGTCAGGATAAAGGCCGCCCAGAACAGGATAACCCGGCTGACCGCGGTCCAGTAATATAGCGCCACCAAAACCAGCAGCGCGGCGCCGAAGAGCGCAGCACCACCGCTGTAGCCGAGCCCAGAATCGGCCACCCAATCGCCCAGCGCGGTTCCGAGAGTCTGAGAGAAAGTGATAGTGATCCAGTAGAACGTCTCTTCGCGGGGACTGACAATTGAATTGACCGAGATCGACCCGGTCGTTCTATGCCAGACCACCAGCGACCCCAGCACGCAGCCCAGCAGCAAGAGCGAACCGCCTGGATATCCGATGCCGAGCGAGCGGGTGCAGAAATCCGCCAGCGTGGTGCCGGCGGTGGTAGATGCAATGATCGTTGCCCAGTAAAGCCACGGATTGAAGCGCCTGGCCTTGATCTGGACCCAGATCAGCGCCAGCAGGATCAATCCGAAGATCGCGGTCCCGACCAGATAACCGTTGAGCCCGGCTTGGCCCGCGTCTGGGGTGGTTTCGCCCAGCCAGCTCATCGACACGGTATCGCCGCCGGTCTCTCCGAGCGTGGTCGCAAGGATCTTGATAATCCAGAACCCCAGCGTAACGGCTGGGACTTTGGTGAGAACCTCTTTGTTGATCATTGCTGGTTGCTTTCGCTTGAGCTGGGACCGCATGCGGGAATTTGCGGGCATTTCGTCAATGCACGGTAGCAGGTTTGAGCATTTCTGAAAGCCGGACATCCTGCGAGCTGGCTTGGCTCGCAGGATGTTCAGCGGCCTGTTTGGCTGGTTAGAACTTGATCTTGGCCGACACAAACCAGGTCCGGCCGATCACATCATACAGCGCCGGATCGGTGCGGAGCGATGCTGCGCTGACATAGGGCGGATCCTTGTCGGTCAGGTTGGTGACACCCGCGCCAATCGAGAAATGCTCGTTGATGGTAAAACGCGCATCGAAGTCGAAGTAGCTGTAAGCTGCAACGCCGGCCGTTGTCGCCAAAGGATTCACGACCTGGTCAACGTGCTTCATGCTGCCGATATAGCGCCACCGCACGGTGCCCGAAAAGCCGCCGTTGGAATAGGTGACCCCGGTGTTGGCCTTCCATTTCGGATGCGAAATGTCGCCGCTGCCGCTGTCATAGCCGACACTGCCCGCGTAGTTGAGCGTTGGCGAGCCAAACAGCCCAGCTACCTTGTAATTCTGCAGGTAGGAAACAACCGAGTTGATCGCCAGCTTGCCCGCGTGCGGCGACATGCCCAGGGCATCGAGCCCGAAGCTCCAGTTGATCTGCGTGTCGATGCCGCTGACTGTGTAGGTAGCGAAGTTGAACAGTCCCTGCTGGCTAGACACGATCGTGCCGGTTGCGGTGTCACGCTGGATGCGCTGGCAATAAGCGTTGCTGGCCGAATAACTCGGATTGCTGATTCCATCGGAGTTGAAGCAGCGCGGCAAGATCGACGTTAGCGCGAGCGAGCCAATCGCATTGGTGATCTTGATGTTGTAATAATCCACCGAGAACTGGAAGTTACGGAACATTGGATTGCTTGCGCGTGGAGCGATAACCACCCCGACCGACCAGGTGTTGGCCTTTTCAGGCGTCAGGGATGCATTGCTGCCATCACTGCCTTGCACCGACGGCGAGCCGTAGCTGTAAGACGAAATCAGCGCCGAAGGCACCCCTTGCGCCAGACACAACGCCTTAACCTGCGTTGCATTCGAGCCCGTGCGGAACGTGCTGGAGACATCGCACGGATCGCCTGCGGTGGGCGAATTGCCGATGTTCAGCTGCGTATTGGTCGTCGGGCCAAACAGATCACCAAGGCTCGGCGCGCGGATCGCCCGCGAATAGCCGCCGCGAAAGCGGACCTGCTCGACCGGGGCCCAGCTCAGATCTGCCTTCCAGGTGCTCTGCCCGGCAAACGTATCGTATTTCGAATAACGATAGCCCAGATCAAGGGTGAGTTCCTTTGCCAGCGGCTGATCACTCAGCAGCGGCACCAGCAACTCGCCAAACACTTCCTTGACTTTCTGCCGGCCCGAAGCGGCAGAGATCGACCCGAACGGCAGTGAATCGTTGGTGATGAACGCATTATCTGGCTGATAGTTGAAGCTGGTTTCGCGATAATCCGCACCCAAGGCGAAGCTGAGATCGCCCGCGGGAAGCTTCAGCAGTGATCCCTGCAAAGTGCCTTGCACGATCTTCTGGGTCTGGGTGTTGAGGTTGTGATCGGTCCGGCCGGCATATTCAAGGCAGCCGGGGGTGAGCGGATGGTTGCCGAGCGGGTTCCATGCATAGCCGATGCAGGTGCCGGCTTTGCCCGTGTAATTGGCGGTGCCGGTCAGCATCGTGGCGATCGCAGCCTTGCTGGCGTCACCCGAGGTGTTGTTGACGAACTGAGTGTGGCCAAGCGAGCCATAGACATCCCACTTCAGGCTGGTGCCGGGGATATCTCCCCGAAAGCCGACAACCCCTTGCCAGACATCATACTTGAACGTCTCAACCCGGTTGCCGAACGGTGCGAGCAAAGCAGTGACTTTGAGATTGCCGGTCGCAGGCGTGCCCGAATTGAGGATCGACATCAAAGCCGCGTTGCCCGAGATGAACGGGTTGCTCAGCGGCACGCTTAGCGTCAAGGCACCAGCTTCCTTGGTCGAACCTGGACCAGTTTGATCGATCGCCGAAGATTCCATGAAGTTGAACTGGGCGTAAGTGGTGACGTGATCGCCCAGATCGTAGTCGGCACTGGCGAAGACATTGTATTTGGTCAGTGGCACCTGCACCGCAAAAGACTGCCCCAGCGCAACTTGCACTTTGTAGCAGCGGGCATCGCGATCACCGTTGCCGATGTTGATGCCCGTGACCGTGCCCAGACCTTTGTAATTTTGCACGCAGTTCGGTGCTGCCTTGGTGGTAAAGATGGTGCCATCGGTATTGACCCCGATCGAACCCGTGTAAGTGCCAGAGCCAGCAATTGGTGTGGTCCCGGCGTAACCGGCCAAAACCGCGTTCACTGCCGCAATCGTTGGCGCGCCGCCACCATAGTTGCCGGCGTTGATCATACCCTCAGGCGGGCGGGCCAGTTCGCGGGTGTCGCTGAAAAAGCTTCGATCTGCACCGCGCACCGTGGCCCGGTCGGAATAGCCGATCGCGATCATGGCGTGGCCGCGTCCGTCGCCAAAGCTGCCGCCGATGATCCCGCTGATCTGGTTGGTCGCGCCATCGCCCCGCGTGGTTGCACCATGCTGAACATCGAGCTCGATGCCGCTGAACTTGCGCCGCAGCTTGAAGTTGACGACGCCTGCGACCGCGTCCGAACCATAAGCGGCCGATGCCCCGCCGGTAATGACTTCGACGTTTTCAATCAGCGCGGTCGGGATGGTGTTGAGATCGATCGCGCCATTGGGAGACGACGATACCAGCCGCCGGCCATCGAGCAGAACCAGCGAGCGGTTCGGGCCGAGGCCGCGCAAATCGCTGTAGGATTGACCGCCGGAGAAACCGAGCGCGCCTTGCACATCGCCGCTGCCTTCGCTGGCACCCTGGCTGGCGGCAAATTGCGGCATCTGTCCGAGCACGCCGTCAAGCGAGGGCGAACCAGCGGCCTTGATCGCCGACACGTCGATGGTCGAGATCGGACTTTCCGATTTATAGTCGCGCCGGGTGATCAGTGAGCCTGTCACAACAATCTCACTGGCATCAGGCTGAGTGTCGCTTGTGGCTGCGTCGGTTTGGTCGGCGGGTTTGGCCGGGGCGTCTTGCGCGAAAGCCGGGCGGCAAACCCCGAAAGCGCAATCGCACTTGCACTGCACGCAAGCAAAGTCCGGCAAATAATTCGGTTCATGGTTTCCCTCCCGTTGGACCTTGTCCGGTCCTTAACGCTGGTCAAGATTGACCCGGCTAATTTGCGGGGGGCGCCGCCAGCCAGCAATCCGTCATATGGCGCAGGCAGGTATTTCAGTGTGCTCGTGGTCCGGCGGATGACGGAGTGGCCGTTAGAAGCGAAGATCTTCGAGAAAATGCGCGGAGAATTCTGACCGGTTGGGAATCCCCGACTTGGCATAGATCGCCTGCGCTTGTTGACGGACCGTTCGCTCACTGGTCCCCCGCGCGGCGGCGATCTCCTTGAATTGAAGCCCCTTGAGGATCATCCAGCCGATTTCCAGCTCGGCACTGGATAGCCCCCATGCCTCCAACTGTCGCGCGATTGCGGTCCGCTCTCCGGCATTGCCCGGATCGCTCTTATCGCCGCGCGTGGCCAGTTGAGCGCGAATTTCGCTCAAGGCATCGAGCGCGCGTTTTAGCTCTCCGGTCCTTACCTTGGCCGAGCGCCGTTGCCATGCCACGGCGAGTGCCAGCAACGCGGCAATCGCGAACCCGAGCAAAGCGTAACGCCACGGCCGAACTAGCAGATCCCGCAGTCGTCCATCCCAGCGCGATTCGGGCGGGGCACCCGATAGCAGCGCTTTGACCATCTGGCGGTCGGCCGCAATCCTGGCTTTGAACCCCCCCTGCGGAATTGTCGGAGCGCGCCAGTTCTGCGCGGCCAGCTCACGCGCCCAGGCCGGGCTGGCGAGCAGCCGCGCGAAGATCAGATTGATCGCCTGGCGCTGTGCTTTGGGCGCATTTGGCGATACAAACGCGCCTTTCCAATCACTCACTACCAGATCGAAACCCGTCTCACGCAGCGTTGGCAGGGCGATGCCGGGGAAGCGCTCCGCTGTTGAGATGGCCAGCAGCCGGAGCTTGTTTCGGCCCGGATAAGAAGCAAATTCCTCATAGCTACGAATAGCCACGAACTGCGGCCCGTTAGACAACCGATCGAGCACTTGGCGCCCGCCACCGGGCACTGCGATAAATCTGAAATGGTCATGGCCGATGCCCAGCTTGGCGGCCATCGCCCGCAGCAGGACTTCATCCGCGCTGCCCGGCGATCCACCGATCCAAGTCAGCCGATCAGGGTCGGCCCGCATCGCTTCGATCAGATCGGCAACCGAATGGATCGGGCTGTCATCCCGCACGCCGATGGCCAGGGCAACCTCGCTGAGCTGGCACACCGGCTCAAGGTCCACGAGCGACACCAGCGAATGGTTTTCGGCTTCTGCCCCCAGGATCGTCACGCCGCCGATGAAGATGGTCGGCTCCAGCGACTGGGATTGCCCTTCAAATTGGGCCAGCCCGATCAGACCACCTGCGCCCGGTGACCGCCGTATTTCCACTGTGCGCACCAGGTCTTCTGCTCGCAGTGCGGTCGCTACCGATTGCGCAGTCTTGTCGAAGCCACCACCCGCTGATGCAGGCACAATGATCACCAGGTGATCAAGCATGGGTGTGGCGTCGCTGGGAGCAGACACCAGCAACAGCACCAGCACGCTAATGAACTTCGCAAAGCGCAGTTTGGCTTCCTTCCCCTCTGGCCGGTTTAGCGGCTCTGTTTTGCCTTAGGCAAGGCGTGGCTCGATCGATCCAATGCGCCCGGATAGGTCATCTGGCGGATTGGCCAGTCGGAGCGACGCCAATAGTCATCGTGGCGCAAAAAAGTGTGCCGGTCGACAAGCTTAACCGGGGGAGAAAAAAATTGACCAGATCATCTGCAGGCGCGGTGCCGGGACGCGCCAACATTGTTGGTAAAGTGTTGCGAGTCGCCAGCGGCAACTTCCTCGAGCAATACGACTTCTTCGTCTATGGCTTCTACGCAACCTATATCGCCAAAGCCTATTTTCCCGCCAGCAGCGAAACTGCTTCAATCATGCTGTCGCTGGCCACATTCGGGATCGGGTTCCTGATGCGTCCGATCGGCGCGATTGTGCTGGGTGCCTACATCGACCGGGTTGGCCGACGGCAAGGACTGCTGGTAACCCTTGCAATCATGGCCGTGGGGACGCTGACGATTACCCTCACACCCGACTACACCCGGATCGGCCTGTTTGCACCGCTGATCGTGCTGGCCGGACGTTTGCTGCAAGGCTTTTCGGCTGGGGCTGAACTGGGCGGTGTGTCGGTCTACCTGTCCGAGATTGCGACTCCGGGCCACCGGGGCTTTTACGTGGCATTCCAGTCCGCCAGCCAGCAAGTCGCGGTTTTGGCTGCGGCTTTGCTGGGCTTTGCCTTGACCCTGAACATGACCGAGACCGAGATGGCCGACTGGGGCTGGCGGATTCCGCTGGGCGTGGGCTGCGCGATAATTCCGCTGATATTCTGGCTGCGCGGCTCGCTGGAAGAAACCAAGGTGTTTGAACACATGCCGCACCGACCGCACAGCTTTCGTGAGGTCTCAGCGCTGCTCATTGCCAACTTCCGGCCGATCCTGATCGGGATGATGCTGGTCGCGTTCACTACCACGTCGTTTTACATGATCACCGCTTACACCCCGACGTTTGGCAAGGCCGAGCTGAAGCTTGCCCCAAACGCCGTGCTTGGAGTCACTGCGGCAGTCGGTCTGGCCAATCTGTTCTGGCTCCCGGTCGGCGGCGCGCTCTCTGACCGCATTGGGCGCTTTCCGATGCTGTTCGCCATGCCGCTGGCTGCACTGCTGGCCGCTTACCCGCTGATGTCTTGGCTGGTTGCCGAGCCCAGCTTTATCCGGTTGCTGATCACGGTTCTGGTGCTTTCGACCTTCTACGGAATCTACAATGGTTCGATGGTGGCCTTCCTGACCGAATTCATGCCGCCATCGATCCGCACTGCGGCGTTCTCGCTGGCCTACAGCCTCGCCACGGCCGTCTTCGGGGGGTTCACCCCACTGGTTGCGACTGCCCTGATCAAGCAGACTGGCGACAAGGCCATCCCAGCGGCATGGCTAGGCTTCGCGGCCATCGTCAGCTTGATTGGGGCGCTGCTGGCGCGCCGGTCGCACATGCTGTCCCGCGCAGCAGCAGGGGATATTCCGGCATGATTCGGTGGCTTGGCAATCGGTCCATTGCGCTAGGAGTTTGTGCAGTCTTGGCCGCGATCGCATGCCTGCCGGGCCTTGCGCTGGCTCAAAAAGGCGCGATCCCGGCTCAGTTCTTCCGCCTGCAATCCGCCGTCAAGCTGCCGGGGGCAGACCCTGATTGGGACTATCTGGCCTATGATCGCCAGCATAGGCGGCTGTTCATCGCCCGCAGGGATGCTGGCCTGTGGGTGTTCGATACGCGCAACCAGCGGCTGATCCGCAAGATCAAACTGACCCAAGGCTCCGGCGCCGCGCTACTCTTGCCGCAGCTGAACCGCGGCTTTTCGGTCAACGAGGATGGCTCGCTAACAGTCTTCGATCTGACGAGCCTCACGCCGCTTAAACGGGTGCAAATCGCTGGCGATGCTGACGCTGCCAGTTACGATCCAGTCAGCGACCGGATTGCGGTGATTTCTTCGGACAGCCGGATGGTGACTTTCGTCGATCCGCGCAGCCTCGCTGTAGTCGGCACAGTTGCACTGGCGACTGCCAAGGCCGATGGTTCGACCGCCGATGGGCTCGGCGCTATCCTGCTCAATGAGCGCGACCGTAACGCCGTGCTGAAGATAAATGCCAAGACTATGAAGATCGAAGCTGAATGGCTGATCACTGGCTGTATGCAGCCAACTGGTATCGCTTATGATGTCGCCGGGCACCGGGCCTTTATCGGATGCCGGGGCGAACGGCCGATGCTGGCAATTGTCAATGGCGACACCGGCGCTACGATTGCAACCTTGCCGATCGGCCGCGGCAATGACGCGGTGGTTTTCGATGCGGCGCGTAAGCGCATCTTCACAACGAATGGCGTTGACAGCAATCTGGTCATATTCCGACAGGACGACGCCGATCACTACCGGTTGGAACAGGCTGTAACCACCCGGCCGCAGGCCCGCACAATGGCTTACGATCCCGACCGCCAGCATGTGTTCAGTGTGACCGCAGAAGGCGTGCTCAACCCCGAAAAACCTGCTAATTCAGGTCCCTCACCATTTTACCCCAATGGTCATTATGCTGACAGCTTCGTAGTGCTCACTTATGCCCCATACCTAAGCCCTAGGAATGGTGATTGAGGCTACCAGTCCGGGCCCATTGTCAGCAAATGTCAGATTCCCGCCATGCATCCGCGCCACTGCAGCTACCAAATTGAGCCCTAGTCCATAGCCGGATGTGCTGCGGCTCCGATCGAGTCGAACGAAACGTTTTGTGATCCTGGCCCAATCGGCCTCCGCTACGCCAGGGCCGTCGTCCACCACAGTTAGAAGCGCGATGTCAGGGCTCAACTCGCTCAGTTTGATCGCTATGGCCGAACCTGCGGGCGTGTGGCGCTGAGCGTTTTCAACGAGGTTTACGAGCGCTTGAGCAATCAGGTCCCGATCGACTGACGCCGTGATCCCCGCTTCAACCGCCCAAACGAGGGTTCGTCCCTGATCTTCGATCGCAGGCGCGTAACTTTCCGCGATTTCGTTGACCAGCTCGCTCAGGTTTACCTTTTCAAAGCGATTTGCCAGCTGGCCACCTTCGATTTCTGAAATGCGCAAAATTGCCGCGAACAGGGCCAGTATCTCATCAACCTTCTCAATAGCACCGGAGATTATCGCTCCTCCTTTCGTGTCAGGTTCTACCGCTTGCTGACCCGCATCCAGCTGGTTGCGCAGCCGTGTCAGAGGAGTGCGCAAGTCATGGGCGACATCGCCGGACACTTGCTGCAGATTGTTGAGCAAGCTCTCGTTGCGGTCCAACATTGCATTGAGAGATCCCGCAAGCTGGTCGAATTCGTCACTCCGCGCACTCACCGGCATGCGGTGGGAAGTATCGCCTGCAATAATGGTCGAGGCGCTCAGACTCAGCTTTTCCAGGCGCCGCCGAAGATAGCCTCCCAAAACCAGGGCGCCCGCAAATCCCAGCGTAATCACCCCCGCGAAACCAGCAGCAAAGATGGTCAGGATAGTTCTGTCGACCTGCTCGACCGGTTCCAGATCCGTTGCGACGATCAGTCGCTCGCCACCCTCGAGTTGGATTGCGAGCGAACGGCCCGTATCATACCGGCCTTGATGGTCACGAATGGCTATGTCCTCAAAGCCCAGCCGAGGCATCGTTGCGTTTATGCTCCCGTAAAGTCGCTCGCCCGAGGCACTGAATACGCCATATGCGCTCAAGTCTCGCGTATCGGCCGCTTCGCGTTTCGCGATGGCCTCGGCCAACTCTGGGTTGCCGCCACTGCTGTATTCTCCCCTTAGCGAAGCCGCTTGTTCGGTCAGACCCATGTCGAGCTCTCGCACGAAACTGATGTGGATCGCATAGAAGACCGCCGCACCCAACAGCGCGATGCCCAGCGCAAACGCGGCCGCATAGGCGAATGCAATGCGGTAAGCTGCGCTCGACTTGGGTTCAGGCATCTGAGGTGATCCGGTAGCCTACCCCGCGCACGGTCTCGATCAAATCTGGACGCCCCCCCTCATTGAGTTTGGCCCGCAAGCGGCTGATGTGGGTTTCAACAATGTTGGTTTGCGGATCGAAGTGGAATTTCCATACCCGTTCCAAAAGCATCGTTCGCGTCACGACCCGTTCCGAATTTCGCACAAGCTCTTCAAGCAAGCGAAATTCGCGCGGCTGGAGATAAATGACACTGCCATCGCGCCGCACTTCGCGCTTGAGCAAATCCATGTGCAGGGTGCCCACAGTCAGTGCCGTTGCGACTGAATTTATCGGCAACCGCCGGGCAAGGGCGCCAATTCTTGCCGCGAGTTCAGAGAAGGCAAAGGGCTTGACCAGATAGTCGTCGGCACCCGCCTCAAGACCTTCGACGCGGTCTTCTATCCGGCCCAGCGCAGTAAGCATCAGGACCGGCGTTTCGACCTTGGCGGCGCGCATTCTGCGGAGCGTAGTGATGCCGTCCATTTCTGGCAGCATCCGGTCCAGAATAATGATGTCGAGCGGCTCGGTGGTTGCAAAATGGAGCCCGTCGGTGCCGGTCTGCGCGCGCAACACGAGGTGGCCGAGCTCGTCGAGCCCTCGCTCGATAAACTCGGCCGTTTCGATGTCGTCCTCAACGAGGAGGATACGCATTCACTGTGACCTTTGCGGTTCAGTCGTGGTCCTTGGGGCCTTCCGACTTGTTTTCGATGATCTTGCCGGACTGGCCGTCGATACCGATCTCTTGCACGTTGTTATGCTGCTGGATGTCAAACGAATAGCGCCATCCGCCGCCCTCGTTCTCATATTCGCTGGAGATGACTTTGCCTGGTGCAGCCCGCAGTGCAATTACGCGCGCCTGGGCCATAGTGATCCGAGCGCGGGGGGCGTGAGCAGCTGTCGGGTGCTGAACGGCGCTGTGGACGGGCGGCTTTGCCAGCGCGGTTCCGGTGAGCAAGACTGCAGTTAGCGCGGCGGCGAGTGGAGCAATTTTGGTCATGGTCAGTTCCTTATTTGGTTAAGCTATGACCAGCTTATTGCAGCGGCCGGATTGGGGGCCGATTACCGGCAGGATACAATTTACCAATGTTGCGGCCAAACGGTCGCAAGCGCGTTGATGCCGTGCGGGCCTCAACTAGGGTTGTGGCATCCCCAATACGGTAAGGATTGCAACGTGGATCACACTGCTTCTCGCGCAATGGCAAACAAGGTGCCGCTGGTCACCGCGGCCTTTTGGATCATCAAAGTTCTGGCCACGACCGTTGGAGAGACCGGTGCCGATTATCTTAATTTCAACGTTGGGTTGGGTTTAACGTTGACGGCTGCCGTGATGACCGCAGCATTGGTGGTTGTCCTCATTTTCCAGCTGAAACAAAAGCGCTACGTCCCTTGGATCTACTGGCTCGTCGTTGTTTTCCTGAGCATTGTCGGAACCTTGATCACCGACATCATGTCGGACAACCTGGGTGTAAGCCTATATCTGTCCACTGGACTGTTCCTTGCGGCACTGGCGGGCACATTCTCCATGTGGTGGAGGAAGGAACACACACTTTCGATCCACGCCATCGATACGCCTTCGCGCGAGACATTTTATTGGGCGGCTATCCTGTTTACCTTTGCCTTGGGCACTGCTGCTGGCGATTTGCTCTCTGAACAGCTGGGCCTCGGCTATGCCAAGTCCGGCATGATCTTTGCGGGCGGTATAGCGCTCGTTTCACTAGGCTATTACGCCAAGGCGTTAGGATCAGTGCTGGCCTTCTGGATTGCCTACATCTTGACTCGGCCACTGGGCGCCTCAATGGGAGACTACCTGACGCAGTCCCCCAGCGATGGTGGTCTTGGCCTATCAGCCATGACCGTAAGCGGCAGTTTCCTTATCTTGATTATCGGCCTGGTTACCTACCTGACGGTGACCGCCAGCGACCGTTTGCAGCGCATCGGAAAAACGAGCGATTGATTGCGGGTTAGAGCCGCCTGACGGCTCAGTATCCTCAATGCATAGCGGCTTGTCCCAGCTCGATACGATGGATGCTTCCCTGAGTAATGGATAAGCTTCTTTGTGAAGGGCGTTATGTCGGGGCGATTGCTACTGTTTTAGGGAAGGTGGGGAACAAAGGTTTTGGCGGTGGCGAGGGAAGGTTTTTCTGTCACACGGCTTGCTACAACACGTGCTAAAACCGCGATCTGAGAAACCTCGGTTTTCTGCGGGTTGATGAAAATGGTCGGGGAGACAGGATTCGAACCTGCGACATCCTGCTCCCAAAGCAGGCGCGCTACCGGGCTGCGCCACTCCCCGACCTGGGGTATTTTCACGTCACTGGCCGTGGTGGGCCCGGCAGGACTCGAACCCGCGACCTAGCCGTTATGAGCGGCCAGCTCTAACCAACTGAGCTACAGGCCCATCCGGCGGCGACGGCGCGCGTTAGCTTGCACTGCGCAACTAAGCAAGCGCGACGGAGTCGATTATCCCGCGCACCCCGGTATTGGCCACGCCGCGCTGGCGCAAATAGGCAAAAACATCGCGCCACCAGTCATACAGCCGGTCCAAATCGTCCTCGCTTCGAACATATGGGGTATAGCCCGGCGCCAGCGAGGGGCTGTGGAACGAGAAGACCAGCAGCGGCAGACCCATGTCGATGGCAATGTCGATCCCGCGAATCGCTTCTTCGCTGGTCACGCCTTCGGGGGTGAGCGGAATCCGCTCAAGCAGCCCGATCCGCGACAGCACCCCGCGCAGCCGCGGCACGCGCCACATCTGCGGGTAGAGCCAGCCGCCGATCTGGCGCAGCAATCCCCAGTAAACCGTAGTCAACGGCAGTTCCATCAACCCGTTTGCCCGGTCGAGCCAGTAGGGCGCCAGCGGAAAGTCGCGAAAATTGGGCCCGCCGGTCGAGCTGTAATCAAAGCTGGAGCGGACCGACGAATCGATCGCAATCCCGCCCTCGGCCAGGATTTCGGCGGTGTTGGCCCCCACGCCATAGCGCCCCGCGCGGTACATCAGCGGGGTGGCGCCGCAGCCTTGTTGGATCACATCGCGCAGGCGGCGGAATTTCTCGCGCTCCAACTCGCGCGGCAGGTTTCCGACAAAGCTGTTGTGCTCATTCACGTCTTCATCGTGCGGCGGGCTGACCCACGGATGCAATTGCACGCCGACTTCGGCTTTGCCCGCAGCCACCGCCGGGCGCAAAATGTCAGTCGCGGCGGGTGAGGTCGCGATCGGGTAATCGACCAGATAGACCGGCGTGACCCCCTGGCCTTCGCAAAATTCCTGAAACCGCGCCAGCCGCGTGACGGTGTGGACGGTATGCGCCTCACGCTCGATCGGCTTGTGCCAATCGAACTCTTCCTCGGTGTCGACCGTCAGGATAAAGCGCTGGCCCGCCGCCGGCGCAAAGCGCACCAGTTCAGCCGGGGCAGGCAGATCCGTGATGCGCGAAGCTGCCAAGGCAAACCAACCCCTCTGTAATAAAATTCAGGCGGCGCCCGCAGCGCTGCCGGATGCATCGGTATGGGCCGCGTCGGGCTTGGTCAACCCCGGCAGGGTTAACCGCAACCGATCGCCTTTGCGGACCAGATCGCCGCCTGCCACCCGCGCCTCGGCGCGGGCCAGCCGCAGCGCAAAACCGATGCCGAACACCCCGGCGCTGATCACTTGCGGGATCGCGCCAGCGGCGGTGCGGAAAATCGTGTCGTGCTCGCTTGCGGCGAGCGCTGCGGGCAGTGCCAGATCGAGCCGCACCGCACCCGCCTTGTGCCGCAGCCGCAGCCGCAATTGCTCGCCCGGCGCGCTGACCCCGGCCAAAGTCGCCAGCAGCCGCCAGACAATCCGCTCCAGCTCCAGCTGCGCCAGCGGCACCGGCAGTGGCTCATCCTCGATCTTGAGCGTAAAGCCGCTGCCGCGACCTTTGGTATGCGCGCCCAGCTGGCCGACGGTGGCCGCGATCACAGCCGCCAGATCGGCCTCACCAAGATCAAGATCCTGCGCCCCGCTGTCGAGTCGGGCCAGCCTCTCAAGTTCTTCAAAAGCCGACAGCATCCGCGCCGCGTCCCCGGCAATTCCGGCCGCCAGCGCGCGGTATTCGTGCGGGGTGGCGCCGTAGAGCTGCTGCTGGATGATCTCTGCGCCGATCTGGATGGCATTTACCGGAGTGCGCAATTCGTGCAACATCTGCCGGATCCGGTCGGCTTCGCTGTCAGGCACTGGCGGGTTGCCCAGCGCTTGCGGCGCAGCCATGGCCGGACGGCGCAAGCGTCCGCGATAGCCCAGAAACTGCCCGGTCAACGGATCGAACCACGGCGAGGCATCGACTTGCCAGTCGCCCGAAATCGCTGGAGCTCCTTCCAGCCGCAGGGCCAGCGCCCGCAGCGGTTGGCGTTGGCGCAGCACAGTACTGAACTGCGCGCCGCTAAGCAGCCGCAGCCCCATCAGCATCGGTGCCACCCCGGAATCGCACCAGGTCACGCGGCCTTCGGCGTCGCAGGCAAAATCGCAGGCCTGAACTTCGGCGGGCACGGCCAGCACATGCTCCTCGCCCAGTGGCAAGCGCGGGGAATCGTTAGCGGCCATGTGCTCGACCACTTGCTTGGAGCGCCGGTACGCTTCGATCCGCCGGACGATTGCGCCAATCCCTTGGCTGTTCAGCGGCTCGCTTTGCGCGGACTGTGCTTCTGGTTCCGCAACTTCCTCTGCCGCCGCATCGGCCGGGGGCAGGCCGCGATCGGTGACCCCAAGCCGCGCCAGCAAGCCCGCTACTTCAGGCGCCAGATCACGCCGCTGGCGCAGCGCCGGGCGCGCGCTGGGGGGCAGGGCAGGGACCAAGTCGAGCCATTGCTCAGGCGAAAGCTGCGCGCGCTGCACCGCGGCGTTTGCCACCGACGGCTCCTGCGCTGCCAAGGCGACCACCAGCCGAGGCGAACGCAGCCGGAGCGCCGCCTCGCGCAGCATCGCGGCGCGCTCGTGCGCTGGGATCGCGGCGCTCAATTCGGTCAGCTTGGTAAAGGCGCAATCGATCTGCTGTCCGCGCGCTTCGGCGGGGGAAGTGCCGAGCAAATCAAGCAGTTGACGCAGCTGGATGCGGCGCGTGCCGTCCCCGTTTGCGCGCATCCGCAGCACGGTTCCAAGGCGATCGTCGAAGTGCATCGCGGGTTTCTTACGCGAAGGCGGGTGCTTGCGTGAGACCGTTTACCAAGTTTGTCCCCGGATCGGGCAGGCTGCGAAAGGTGCGTTGCAAAGCGGGACAGTTGCGGTCATAAACAATAATATTATCGGGGGGGGTTATTCTCCGCGTTGAATGTTACCGGGATGCAGCGCCGCAAATGCGCAGGCACGGTGTGGAAGGATAGATACGATGGCCAACCTCGACACGATTGACCGCCGCCTGCTGGCCGAATTGCAGGACGAAGGGCGGGTCACCAATGTCGAACTGGCGAGCCGCGTCGGACTGACCGCGCCGCCGTGCCTGCGCCGGGTCCGCGCGCTGGAAGAACTGGGCGTTATCCGCGGCTATCACGCCGATCTGGATTCGTCGAAACTGGGCTTTGCGATCACCGTGTTTGCGATGGTCAGCCTCAAAAGCCAGGCTGAAGATTCGCTGCGCCAGTTCGAAGAAGCGATGAAAGACCTGCCCGAAGTGCGCGAATGCCACATGCTCAATGGCGAGATCGATTTCATCCTCAAGATCGTCAGCAAGGACCTGCAGAGCTTTCAGGAATTTTTGACCAGCAAGCTGACGCCCGCGCCGAATGTGGCGAGCGTGAAGACCAGTTTGACGATCCGCACGGCGAAGCAGCTGCCTGGGGTGCCGTTGGAGTAGTCCCAAGGTGGTAGTGCGATCGAATCGTAGGACAGATTGTCTGTTTGCGTTGGCGTTGTTTTTGCCGCTATTTTATGCAGTCCGTGAGGCGATAGCTCCGGGCTTTGACGCGCGATGTAGCGGGGCGTCTCGTTGGGTTTGCGAAACCGCGAAGAGCGCGCGTGACTATCCGATAGCTGGCCTAAACCCGGTTTGGCTGGCTATGTCTGGTCTATTCTTGGCGGGGCTAACATACCTGCTGCGTCGGCTAGTTTCTGGTCAAGCGGGCCTAGTCGGCACAAAATCCATTCAGCTCCCAACTTGGTACGGGTCTGCATCTGCCGAGTTTTCGGACCTTAGGTCAGTACAAATCAAGTCGAAGATGTTTGGCCAAGTTTGGTCAGCAAACTTGGTGACCAAGAATGGACGGCGCTTGGCTTTGTGGAATTTCAAATCGTCCGAACTCGCTTTAGTGAGAGAGCTTTTAAAGTCTAACCTGCCCGCCCCGCCAGCCACTCCTCCAGCCACTTGATCGTGTAATCGCCGTGGATGAAATCGGGCTCGTTCATCAGTGCCTGGTGCAGCGGGATGCTGGTCTTGACGCCGCCGATCACCATTTCTTCGAGCGCGCGCTTCAGGCGCATGATGCAGCCTTCGCGGGTGCGGCCTTTGACGATCAGTTTGGCGATCATCGAATCGTAGTACGGCGGGATCTTGTACCCGGCGTAGAGCCCGCTATCGACCCGCACGTTCATACCGCCCGCGGCGTGGTAGCTCGTGACCAGCCCCGGTGAGGGGGTGAAGTTCCACGGGTCTTCGGCGTTGATCCGGCATTCGATCGCGTGGCCGTTGAACTCGATATCTTCCTGTTTGACCGAGAGCGGCTTGCCGTCGGCGATGCGGATCTGTTCGCGCACCAGATCGAGGCCGGTGA
>JANNYT010000037.1:0-34364 GCA_031410255.1 Novosphingobium sp.
TGTCGGCGATCAGGGCTTCCGCGCCGGTGACGGTGAGGAACACCGCGCCCAGAACGAACAGCCCAGTCACCCCGTGCGAAGTCATGAAACGCACGGCGTTGAGCGGATCGAAGGCGTCCAGAATTTCAGGCGCTTTGGCGATTTGCCAAATTCCCAGCGCCGCGAGCGCCACGAACCAGACAACACACACCGGCCCGAACAGTCCGGCCACGCTTGCGGTTCCGCGCGCCTGGAAGGCGAACAGGGCGACAAGGATACCGATCGTCACCCCCAGGATTAAAGGCAGGCTCATCCCTTCCAGGCCGGGTATAGTTTTCAATCCCTCGACAGCCGAGAGCACCGATAGCGCCGGGGTTATGATCGCATCGCCATAAAACAGCGCCGCGCCAATCGCGCCCAAGGCCAGCACCAGCCCGCCGCGCTTGGTCACGCCGCGCTGCGCCAGTGCCAGCAGCGCGAGCACACCGCCTTCGCCGTCATTATCGGCGCGCATCAGAAACACTACGTATTTGAGCGTGACGACAATGATCAGCGCCCACAACATCAGGCTCATCACCCCGATGATCTCGCTGTAATCGAGCCCGTCTGAAGCGGCCTGCCCCAGCGCCTCGCGGAAGGCGTACAGCGGGCTGGTGCCGATATCGCCGAACACCACCCCGATCGCGCCGATGGTCAAGGCTGCCGTGCCTAATCTGGGAAGCGAATGGCCCGCCCCGCTGTCTGGTGCGGAGAGGGCCGAATGACTTGCTTCGGCGTCTGCCGCTGCGGAACCCTGATCAGGCATAAACGCGCCTTTCTGCTGGCACGAGAGGAAGCGGCGCCAAGTAGAACGATCGGCAAACGATTCAAGAGCGAAAAGCGCACAGAGCCTTGCACATTATGCAATTGACGCAATTGGGCTGAGTACTGCGAAAAGCGTCAAGCCTGCGCCACTGCTTCTGCGCAATTTCTGAAGCAGGCCGAAAGCCTCGGTGCACTCCGGCCTGCTTCAGGCTATCTGCGGAGCTGGCGGCGCCACGAATGGCGGTCCCCGCAAACCTGCCGCTTGCCCAAGTCGCGCCGCAGCAGCGCGCGGTTCAATCCTCGCGCAATTTTTCGGCCCAAGCTGCGCGCCAAAGCAAAGGGCCGGAGAATTGCTCCCCCGGCCCCTGCAGTGGTTCGTTGAGTGGGTAAGACTTAGAAGTCCATCCCGCCCATGCCGCCCATGCCGCCGCCGCCCATGGGCATGGCAGCCTTGTCTTCAGGCTTGTCCGAGATCGCCGCTTCGGTGGTGATCAGCAGGCCAGCGACCGAGGCCGCATCCTGCAAGGCAATCCGGACCACCTTGGTGGGATCGATCACGCCAGCCGCAACCAGGTTTTCGTAAACGTCAGTGGCTGCGTTGAAGCCCTGCGTTTCGTCGCCTTCGCGCAGCAGGTTGCCAGAGACAACCGCGCCATCGTGACCGGCATTGGCCGCGATCTGCTTGACCGGAGCGATGATCGCCTTGCGGACGATATCGATGCCCTTGGTCTGGTCGTCGTTAGCGCCCTTCATGCCTTCCAAAGCCTTGGTGGCATACAGCAATGCGGTACCGCCGCCGGGGACGATGCCTTCTTCGACCGCCGCGCGGGTCGCGTGGAGCGCATCATCAACGCGGTCCTTGCGTTCCTTCACTTCGACTTCCGAAGCGCCGCCAACCTTGATAACGGCCACACCGCCGGCCAGCTTGGCAAGCCGTTCCTGCAGCTTTTCCTTGTCATAGTCGCTGGTGGTGGTTTCGATCTGGGCGCGGATCTGTTCGACCCGGCTCTTGATCTCGTCACCCGAGCCAGCGCCATCGACGATGGTGGTGTTGTCCTTGTCGATCGTGATGCGCTTGGCCTGGCCGAGCATGCCCAGCGTAACCGATTCGAGCTTGATGCCCAGATCTTCGCTGATCATTTCGCCCTGCGTCAGGATCGCGATGTCCTGCAGCATCGCCTTGCGGCGATCGCCGAAGCCAGGCGCCTTGACTGCCGCGATCTTCAGACCGCCGCGCAGCTTGTTGACCACCAAGGTCGCCAGCGCTTCGCCTTCGATGTCTTCAGCGATGATCAGCAGCGGACGGCCCGACTGCACCACGGCTTCGAGCACCGGCAGCATCGCTTGCAGCGACGACAGCTTCTTCTCGTGGATCAGGATGTAGGGGTTTTCCAGCTCGACAATCATCTTGTCGGGGTTGGTGATGAAGTACGGCGACAGGTAACCGCGGTCGAACTGCATGCCTTCGACGACGTCGAGTTCAAACTCGAGCCCCTTGGCTTCCTTGACGGTGATCACGCCTTCCTTGCCGACCTTTTCCATCGCTTCGGCGATCTTCTCACCGACTTCGGTGTCGCCATTGGACGAGATGATGCCGACCTGGGCGATATCCTTCGAGCCCGATACCGGCACCGACCGCTTGACGAGGTCTTCGACAACCTTGGTCACCGCCAGATCAATCCCGCGCTTCAGGTCCATCGGGTTCATACCAGCGGCAACGCAGGTCATGCCTTCGCGAACAATCGCCTGCGCCAGCACGGTGGCAGTGGTGGTGCCGTCACCGGCCTGGTCGTTGGTCTTCGAGGCCACTTCGCGCAGCATCTGTGCGCCCATGTTCTCGAACTTGTCCTTGAGCTCGATTTCCTTGGCGACGGTCACGCCGTCCTTGGTAATGCGCGGAGCGCCGAAGCTCTTGTCGATCACGACATTGCGGCCCTTGGGGCCCAGGGTAACCTTTACGGCATTGGCGAGAATATCGACACCGGCGAGAATGCGCTCACGCGCGTCACGGCCGAATTTTACGTCTTTGGCAGCCATTGTGCTGTTCCTTCAAATTGGATTGTGTGGGGAGGAAGCGTCGCTCAGCCGATAATGCCGAGGATATCCGATTCCTTCATGATCAGCAGGTCTTCGCCGTCGAGCTTGACCTCGGTGCCCGACCATTTGCCGAACAACACCTTGTCGCCAGCCTTGACGTCGAGCGGAGTAACCTTGCCATCTTCGGCCTTGGTGCCCGCGCCAACCGAAACGACTTCACCCTCGGCGGGCTTTTCCTTGGCGGTTTCGGGAATGATGATCCCGCCAGCGGTTTTTTCTTCTGCTTCAATACGGCGAACCAGCACGCGGTCGTGCAATGGACGAAAGCTCATGTGGATATCCTCTCTACATGACGGTTGAAAATGCCTTGGCACTCTCATCCCGAGAGTGCCAGCACGGCGCATATGGGTGCGCGCCGGGGGCAGGTCAAGCAGAGTCAGGGGAAATATTTTGACCGCTTACGGCAGCAGGCCCAGCCGGGCGCGGCCCTGCCAGCGCTGCAGCAGCAACAGCGATACCACGACCAGTCCGGCGGCCAGCCCGAGCCAGACGCCGAGGCCCGCCAGCGGGGTCGCAAATCCCAGGAACGCGGAGGTACCGAACCCGATCAGCCAGTAGCCGGTCAGCGCGAGTAGCATCGGAACCCGCGTATCCTGCAAGCCCCGCAAGGCCCCGGCGAGCACCGCCTGCATCCCGTCAAACAGCTGAAACGCGGCGGCGACCGCTAGGAACTGCACGGCATAGCCCACCATCGCCGCGTTCTTGGCTGCGGCGGGATCGACGTAGAGCTGCAGCACCAGCCGGGGCGTCAGGATCATCAGCGCAGCGGGCAGCGCCATATAGCCCAGCGCCATCACTAACGCGGCCTTGCCGGCGCGGGCAATCGCGGCATGGTCGCCCGCACCGAAATGATAGCCAACCCGGATCGTCACCGCCTGCCCGATCCCGAACGGGATCTGGAAGGCCAGCGCGGCGACTTGCAGCGCGACCGTATGCCCGGCCAGTTGCGGCTGACCGATCAGTCCCATCAGGAACGCGGCGCTGGAGAACAGCCCGCCCTCGGCCAAAATGATCAGCCCAATCGGCAGCCCGATACGGAGCAGGTCAGCCATGCGGCTCCATTCAGTCCGCCACCAGCGCCCGAATACGCTATAGCGCCGCAGCCGCCGGTCACTGCGGATCAGCCACGCATAGGCTCCGACCGCGACCCAGCTGGTCACCACGCTGGACCAGGCCGATCCGCTCAATCCCAGCGCGGGCGCGCCCCAGTGGCCGAACACGAAGGCATAATTGCCGGCCGAATTGACCAGGATCGACAGCACCGTGATCAAGGTTGCGATTACCGGGCGGCCCAGCGCGGAAACGAACGAGCGCAGAACATTGCTGACCAGGGCGGCCGGCATGGCCCACAGCAACACCATGAGGAACAGCCCCGCGCGGCGCGATACTTCCGAATCCTGCCCGGTCAGACGCAGGATCGCCTCACCATTGGCAGAGATCACCATGCCGATCACGCTGCAGACCATGGCCAGCCACAGTGCCATGCGAACCGAACGCCGCACTTCGCGGACCGCGTGTTTGCGGCGACCCAGCTCGGCCGCAATCAGCGGCGAGCAGGCGCCAGTGAGGCCTGAAAAGCACCACATCATCAGGCCGAACAGCGACGTCGACAGGCTCGCTGCAGCCAGCGCTTCCTCGCCCAGCCGCGCGACAAAAATGACGTCGATCGCATAGACCAGCATCTGCGCCAGATTGGCAGCCGCCAGCGGCGCCGCGAGTAGCAGCGTGGCGCGCAGTTCGCGGCGCCAGAGGTCTTGGGCAGCTAGGTCAGCCATAAAGCCGGCCCGAATAGGCGCTGGAGGCCAGCGATGAAAGCGCAGTGGCGCGGCACGGCCAATTTGGCTTAAGCTTGCGGCAAGGTTGCAACAGCCATGAAGGGCGTTGAAGCGTCCCCATCACCCGGAAAGACCTTGCCCATGTTGCGCCGCCTGACCTGTGCTTGCGTCCTCACCCTTGGTGCCACCGCGCTGCCTGCTGCCGCGCAAGAGGTGTTCGGCGGGGTCTTTGCCCACGCGGTCGATACGCCGCTTTCGCTCGAGACCGGCGAGCATGGGGCCGACATCGAGGCTGGCTACCGGTTCGCACCGATCGCGGCTTTGTCGGCAATTGGCAGCCCCTCACCCTACCTGATCGCCTCGCTCAACACCGCCGGCGATACCAGTTTTGCCGGGGCCGGGCTCAGCTGGAAGTTCGGGAAAGGTCCGGTCTATCTGCGCCCGGGCGTGGGGCTGGTAATCAACAACGCGCCGTCCTTGCGGGTCGATCCGGTGACGCACACCCGCACCGATCTGGGCAGCCGCGTCACGTTCGAACCCGAACTGGCGATCGGCACCCAGCTGACCCCGCGGCTGGGGATCGAGGCGAGCTGGGTCCACATCAGCCACGCCCGGCTGTTCAACGCCGGCCAGAACCCGGGGATTGACATGCTGGGTGTGCGGCTGACTTACGCGGTCAATTGACCAGGGCGCAGGTCTGCGCAAAGATGGCTTCCGGTAACTGCGGGAGGCACGGGATGGTTCGGTCTGGGATGATGACGGCTTTGGCGCTGGCTGCGATGCTGGCTGGGTGCGGCAAGGGTCCCGAGCAACCCGCGTCCGGAACGGCAGCAGCGCCAGCGGTGGCTGAAGCGGGGGCAAAGCCCGCAGCCTTCTTGGCCTGCGCCACCTGCCATTCGGTCGAGCCCGGCGTGATCGGAATCGGGCCCAGCCTGGCCGGGGTAGTGGGCCGCAAGTCCGGCACGCTTCCCGGATTCAATTATTCCGATGCGATGAAGGCTTACGGCAAGACCTGGGACACCGCAGCGCTCGATACTTTCCTGACCAGCCCGGCCAAAGCCGTGCCCGGCACCCGGATGACTTACATGGGCCAAAGCGACCCCGCCCAGCGCAAGGCGGTGATCGATTATCTGGCGACGCTGAAATAGCGCTTCAGATACCAACCATTGTGCGAACCATGCCCGGCCAGACCGCGCTGTGATAGATGATGCTGGCAATGATTTCGCCGATCAGCATAGCGAGCAGTGCAATCAGATAAACGCGGTGGACCTTGCCGAATTTCCACCGGTCAAACCCGGCGGCGAGGATAACCAGCAAGTCGGGTCCGGCGAAATTGTGCACGATCATCCCGGTGAACCCGTCGCCAACCAATTCGTATAGCGGCTCGCCCCACCAGCGAGCGAATGGCGCAACCAGCAGAATTGCCGTCGCCACAACAATCAGGCGTTTATGCGCCGCAGGTTCGTGCCGCTTTTTCCAAGCCCAAAGCGCAGCGATCGCAAATCCGAGCATTTCGAGCAGCGGAGCGATGAAAAAACGGAGATTTTCGGGAAAGCGCGGACTGAAGAACCTCTGGCTATAAATTTCTGCGGCGATACCGGTGATGACGATCACCGGAATAAGCGCAGCCAGCATCACTCCAATTCTGCGGTGAACCGCGATCCTTCGCGACCGGATCAAGGCAACTTGTCCGCTTAGCAAAATCAACCACGCCGAAACCGCAGCAACATGCAGCTCAAGAACCAGCGGCGCGGGATAATCGGCTTCGCCCCGCATCCGTCCAGCCACAGACGGATAAAACCCGATGAACACTACCACCCACGCCAATACGACGAACGCCATGAAGAAATTTCGTTCGGCTTGAGCCTGCTTGGATGCCTCTGTTGCCATAGCCCGATCCCCCGGTATGCTGCGGTCAATCTGGCGTATCCACCGATAGCGGTCAATTAGCGGCGCACTGCCAGACTAACGCTAACCGATCTCCAGCACTTCCAGTGCGGCGTTGTTTGCGCCAAATTCGAGTTCGTCTCCGATTTGTGCGCCCAGCAGAGCTCGGCACAGCGGGGCCAGAAATGACAGCAGGTGGTGCGCGGGATCAGCCTCATCGTGGCCGACAATGGTTACGGTGTGTTCCTTGCCGCCCAGCCGGTAGCGGACCCGCGCGCCGAACCGCACCTGATCGCCGCTCGGCTCCGGCCGCAAGTCAGCGGTGGCCAGTCGCTGCCGCCAATAGCGCAGATCGCGCAGCACCGCTTTGCGGGCATCAACTTCGCTGAGCGGCGGCACGGCCGCCTCCAGTGCGGCGACTCGCGCGGTGATCAGCGCCAGCCCGCGCGCAGTGACCAGATTTGGTCCGGGCGGGATGGGTAGCTCGAACCGGGGTTCGAGGTGCTCCTCATCACTGTCCCGGCGAAACGCTACGCTCATGTAACTGCATCCTTTGCCGGTCGGTGTGGCGCGGAGCAGCCGGGACTGCAACGGAAAAGGGCGGGACCTTGCGGTCCCGCCCTCCCATCCGTGAATGCTTCAAGACACCCACGAAACTTAGCAAGTCTGCGAAGCTTACTTGACTTCGACCGTGCCGCCAACGGCAGTGATCTTAGCCTTGATTTCTTCGGCTTCAGCCTTGTTGACGCCTTCCTTGATCGCCTTCGGCGCGGCTTCGACCAGCGCCTTGGCTTCGGTCAGGCCCAGCTGGGTGATCGCACGGACTTCCTTGATGACGGCGATCTTGTTGCCGCCGTCGCCGGTCAGGATGACGTCGAATTCGGTCTTCTCTTCAACTGCTTCAGCAGCGGCAGCAGCCGGAGCGGCAACGGCAACAGCAGCAGCAGCCGAAACGCCCCAAGCTTCTTCCAACGCCTTGGCGAGGTCAGCGGCTTCGAGAACGGTCAGCTTCGAAAGGTCTTCAACCAGTTTGGCAATATCGGCCATGATGTTTAACTCCTGAAATGTTGGTCCGGGAAAAGTCCCGGGAAAGTGGTACAAAACGTCGTGTTAAGCTGCCTCGGCATAGGCGTTGAAGACGCGCGCCAGCTTGGCCGCCGGAGCGGTGACAAGTTGAGCGATCTTGGTCGCCGGAGCCTGGACCAGACCGATGATGGTGCCGCGCAGTTGATCCAGCGATGGCATCGCGGCAAGCGCCTTGACCCCGTCCGCGTTCAAAACCAGGCTGCCCATTGCCCCGCCGACGATTTCGATCTTGTCGTTCGTTTTGGCGAACTCCACGATTGCTTTCGCAGCGGCTACCGGATCGACCGAAGTGGCGATCGCGGTCGGGCCAGTGAACATGTCACTCAGCCCGGCATAGTCAGTGTCCTTGATGGCAAGCTTGGCCAGACGGTTCTTCGACACCTTATAGGACGCACCGGCATCACGAATCTTCCCGCGCAAGGCGGTGGACTGAGCCACCGACAAGCCGAGATTGCGGGCGACAACCACCACACCAACCTCGTTGAAGACCGCGTTAAGCGATGCGACCGATTCGGCTTTTTGCGAACGATCCATGCCTTACTCCTTCAAATGGTCGCAGCGGGAGAACCCGATGCGACCGGCTACGTTGTCCGCGGCGCTTGCGCACCACGGGCGGTTCCGTTCGAAGGGGAAGGAGGACGCCAAAAACGCCGCGCCGGCCAGATGCACAAGGCAAAGGCCGGAAAATCTCTGTCCCCGTCTAGGCTGCAGATTAAGAGGGGAACCCTCAGCAGCGGTCTCGGACGGTTGACTGGGCGCGAACGCCCGGTCGGAGCGGGCCACTAGCAGACCAGCGGCCCGAGTCAACAAATTGCCGCGCTTACGCTTCGTTAACCATATGGTGCGATCCCCGGTGCCATGACCGGAACCGCCACCACCGCGCCGCCCAGCTGGATCACGCCGAGCCGGCTCGACCGCGCCGAGCAAATCGTCATCGTCGCCCTGTGGGCACTGCTGGCACAGCGCGTCTATGGCGCGACCAATCCGTTTGCGCCGCTGGTGATGGTCGCCGAAACTTCAGTGGTGATCTTCGTGCTGCTGCGCCGTTCGACTCAGGCAATCTCGATGCGTCTGGGCGACTGGCTGCTGGCGATCACCGCGACTTATGCGCCGCTGCTGGTCCAGCCCGCCAACACGCCCGACGCGTGGCGGATGCTCGTGCCCGCCGCCATCGGCCTGGTGCTGGTGGGCAACGTGATCCAGATCGCCGCCAAACTGTTCCTGCGCCGCAGCTTCGGGATTGCTCCCGCCAACCGCGGAATCAAGACCGACGGAATGTACAAGATCGTACGCCACCCGATGTATGCCGGCTATTTGCTGGTGCATCTGGGGATCCTGACGCTGATGCCGACGCTGCTCAACCTCACCATTTATGTGATTGGCTGGTGGGCCCAGATCCTGCGCCTGCTCGCCGAAGAACGTTTGCTAAGCGAAGACCCGGCCTACCGCGCCTTCATGCAGACCACCCGCTGGCGGCTGATCCCCGGCTTGTTCTGACCTGTTACCCTGGAGAGGGACCACAAGAAGGGCGGCGTTCCGGGGGGAGCGCCGCTCTTTTTTGTTGAGCGCATTTTGGCATTAGCTGAGCACTTGAAATGCTGGCGCACGCGCCGCCGCCGATTTGACAATCCAACACCCCCTACCTATATACGCCTCTCGCTCGGTGCTTCGAGCAAGGCGGGTCCATGCGCGGGGATCCTCCACGAAGGGAAGCACTGGGTTTTCCAACTGACGCACAGGCTGCTGGCTGCGGCACCCCATCTGGGGCGCTATTTGCCGTGCGGCCTGTTTGTGTTTGCTGGGGCCACCAACCCGCGCGTGGCATCATTTTTCGCCGGATTTCTCCGGCTCAGCGAAAGAGGCACGACCCTCCCATGGCCAAGAAGGCTTCCACCCCCGTCAGCGCTCCGCGCGCTTCTGCCAAGCGGCGCATCCGCAAGATCTTCGGCGATATTCACGAAGTCGTGAAGATGCCGAACCTGATCGAAGTGCAGCGCGAATCGTATGAGCAGTTCCTGCGCTCAGATCCGGCAATCGGTTATGTCAGCGGCCTGGAGAAGACTTTGCGTTCGGTCTTCCCGATCCGCGACTTTGCCGGGACCAGCGAGCTGGACTTCGTGCACTACGAACTAGAAGACCCCAAGTACGACACCACCGAGTGCCGTCAGCGCGGGATCACTTACGCCGCACCGATGAAGGTGACGCTGCGGTTGATCGTGTTCGAAGTCGACGCCGAAACCGAAACCCGCTCGGTCCTCGATATCAAGGAGCAGGACGTTTACATGGGCGACATGCCGCTCATGACCGAGAATGGCACCTTCGTGATCAACGGCACCGAGCGCGTGATCGTCAGCCAGATGCACCGGTCGCCGGGCGTGCTGTTCGACCATGACCGCGGCAAGACGCATTCGTCGGGCAAGTTCCTGTTCGCCGCCCGCGTCATTCCCTACCGCGGCTCGTGGCTCGATTTCGAATTCGACGCCAAGGACATCGTCAACGTCCGGATTGACCGCAAGCGCAAGCTGCCGGTCACCGCGCTGCTGCATGCGCTGGGCCTGGCCGACGAAGCGATCCTCAGCCACTTCTATGCCACGGCCATGTGGAAGCGCGGCCAAGGCGGCTGGCAGCTGCCCTACGTGGCCGACCAATGGCGCGGCCAGAAGCCGACCTTTGACATCGTTGATGCCAAGTCGGGCGAAGTGATCTTTGCCAATGGCACCAAGATCAGCCCGCGCGCCGCCAACAAGGCGGAAAAGGACGGGCTGGCCGAACTGCTGATTCCGACCGAAGAAATCTTTGGCCGCTATGCTGCGCACGATCTGATCGATGAGAGCACCGGGCGCATTTACATCGAAGCCGGCGAAGAAGTTTCGCCCGAAAACCTCGACGCGCTCGACAAGGCCGGGATCGACCAGCTCGAACTGCTCGACATCGATCACGTTTCAACCGGGCCGTGGATCCGCAACACGCTGGTCGCTGACAAGGCGCCAGACCGCGATCACGCGCTGGCCGATATCTACCGGGTGATGCGCCCGGGCGAACCACCGACGCGCGAAACCGCCGAATCGCTGTTCGAAGGCCTGTTCTTCGACGCTGACCGCTATGACCTGTCGGCCGTCGGCCGGGTCAAGCTCAACATGCGGCTCAGCCTTGATGCCGAAGACACCATCACCACGCTGCGGACCGAGGATATCCTCGCCGTGGTCAAGGAACTGGTTGATCTGAAGGACGGCAAGGGCGAAGTCGATGACATCGACAACCTTGGCAACCGCCGGGTCCGCTCGGTCGGCGAGCTGCTGGAAAACCAGTACCGCGTTGGGCTGCTGCGGATGGAGCGCGCTGTGAAGGAACGGATGAGCTCGGTCGATGTCTCGACCGTGATGCCCAACGACCTGATCAACGCCAAGCCAGCAGTGGCCGCAGTGCGCGAATTCTTCGGCTCCTCGCAGCTGTCGCAGTTCATGGACCAGACCAACCCGCTGTCCGAAGTGACCCACAAGCGCCGCGTTTCGGCCTTGGGCCCAGGTGGTCTGACCCGCGAGCGCGCCGGTTTCGAAGTCCGCGACGTTCACCCGACCCACTACGGCCGGATCTGCCCGATCGAAACGCCGGAAGGCCCGAACATCGGCCTGATCAACTCGCTGTCGACTTTCGCCCGCGTCAACAAGTACGGTTTCATCGAAACGCCTTACCGGAAAGTCATTGACGGCAAGGTGACCGGCGACGTGGTCTATCTTTCCGCGATGGAAGAGCAGAAGCACGTTGTGGCGCAGGCTTCGGCCGAGCTCAATGCTGACGGCAGCTTTGTCGAAGAGCTGATTTCAGCGCGGGACAGCGGCGAATTCGTCATGTCACCGCGCGATCTGGTGACCTTGATGGACGTCAGCCCCAAGCAGCTGGTTTCGGTTGCGGCATCGCTGATCCCGTTCCTGGAAAACGATGACGCCAACCGCGCCTTGATGGGCTCGAACATGCAGCGTCAGGCCGTGCCATTGGTGCGCGCTGAAGCGCCGTTTGTCGGCACCGGGATGGAAGAAACCGTGGCGCGCGATTCGGGCGCTGCAATCGGCGCACTGCGCGGCGGCGTGGTCGATCAGGTTGACGCCACCCGCATCGTGATCCGCGCGGCCGGCGATATCGAAGCCGGCCAGTCGGGCGTCGATATCTACACGCTGCAGAAATTCCAGCGCTCGAACCAGAACACCTGCATCAACCAGCGTCCGCTGGTGAAGGTGGGCGATGTGGTCGAAACCGGCAACATCATCGCCGACGGTCCCTCGACCGAGCTGGGCGAGCTGGCACTGGGCCGTAACAGCCTGGTCGCCTTCATGCCGTGGAATGGCTACAACTACGAAGATTCGATCCTGATCAGCGAGCGCATCGTCAAGGACGACGTGTTCACCTCGATCCACATCGAAGAATTCGAAGTCATGGCCCGCGACACCAAGCTGGGGCCAGAAGACATCACCCGGGACATTCCCAACGTCGGTGAGGAAGCCCTGCGCAGCCTCGACGAAGCCGGGATCGTCTACATCGGGGCCGAAGTGCACCCGGGCGATATTCTGGTCGGCAAGATCACGCCAAAGGGCGAATCGCCGATGACCCCGGAAGAAAAACTGCTCCGCGCGATCTTCGGTGAAAAGGCTTCGGACGTGCGCGATACGTCGCTGCGGCTGCCCCCGGGCGTTGCCGGAACGATTGTCGAAGTGCGGGTGTTCAACCGTCACGGAATCGAGGTCGACGACCGCACCCGCGCGATCCAGAACGAGGAAATCGAACGCCTCGCCAAGGACCGCGAAGACGAACGCGGCATCCTCAACCGTGCGACTTACAACCGCCTGCGCGATATGCTGGTCGGCCAAGTGGCTGCAGCAGCGCCCAAGGGGTTCAAGAAGGGCGACACCATCGACCTCGACAATCTCGCTGAGATTGAGCGCCACGAATGGTGGAAGTTCGCCGTGGCTGATGACAAGGTCCAGGGACAGCTTGAAGCGGTCAAGACGCAGTATGATGCGACCGTCAAGGCGATCCAGGACAAGTTCGAAGACCGCAAGGACAAGCTTGAGCGCGGCGACGAGCTGGCTCCGGGCGTGCTCAAGATGGTCAAGGTGTTCGTCGCGGTGAAGCGCAAGCTGCAGCCGGGCGACAAGATGGCCGGGCGCCACGGCAACAAGGGTGTCATCTCGCGGATACTGCCGCAAGAAGACATGCCGTTCCTGGAAGACGGTACGCCCGTCGACATCGTGCTCAACCCGCTGGGTGTGCCGAGCCGGATGAATGTCGGCCAGATCTTCGAAACCCATCTGGGCTGGGCCGCACGCGGTCTGGGCCAGCAGGTGACCGCAGCGCTGGAAGAATGGCGCGAGGCCAACCCCAATCCCGAAGCTGCGGCGCCGCCGACGGCCTTGGTTGACCGGCTCAAGGACATCTACGGCGAGAACTATCACGCCGAGATCGAGGCGCGTTCGGTGCCCGAGATCGTCGATATGGCCGAGCTGCTGAAAAACGGCGTGCCGATGGGCACCCCGGTGTTCGATGGTGCCAAGGAAAGCGACGTTACCGCCATGCTGATCAAGGCCGGACTCGATCCGTCTGGTCAGGTCACGCTGTATGACGGGCGCACCGGTGAAGCCTTCGACCGCAAGGTCACCGTGGGCTACATCTACATGCTCAAGCTGCATCACTTGGTCGACGACAAGATCCACGCGCGTTCGATCGGGCCGTACAGCCTCGTAACCCAGCAGCCGCTGGGCGGTAAGGCGCAGTTCGGCGGACAGCGCTTCGGCGAAATGGAAGTCTGGGCGCTCCAGGCGTACGGCGCGGCCTACACCTTGCAGGAAATGCTGACGGTGAAGTCCGATGACGTGGTCGGGCGGACCAAGGTCTATGAAGCGATCGTCAAGGGTGACGACAGCTTCGAGGCCGGCATTCCCGAGAGCTTCAACGTGCTCGTCAAGGAAATGCGCAGCCTGGGCCTCAACGTCGAATTGTCATCGTTGACTAGCGGTGACGACGACGATTACGCGGAAGCAGCGGAGTAACTGGAGCGGGGCGGCCTCAACCCGCCGCCCCGTCCCCAAACTACCCCGCCCGAAAATTTCACCCTTCGAGGGAAAAAGACATGAACGACCTGACCAAGTTCACCAACCAGATGGCGAAGCCCGAAACCTTCGACCAGATCCAGATCGGCCTCGCCTCGCCGGAGCGTATTCGCTCGTGGTCGTTTGGTGAGATCAAGAAGCCAGAAACCATCAACTACCGGACCTTCAAGCCCGAGCGTGACGGCTTGTTCTGCGCCCGCATCTTCGGCCCGGTGAAGGATTACGAGTGCCTTTGCGGCAAGTACAAGCGCATGAAGTACAAGGGCGTCGTCTGCGAAAAGTGCGGCGTCGAAGTGACCGTGACCAAGGTCCGCCGTGAGCGGATGGGCCACATCGAACTGGCCGCGCCGGTCGCGCACATCTGGTTCCTCAAGTCGCTGCCGTCGCGCATCGGCCTGCTGCTCGACATGCAGTTGAAGCAGCTCGAACGGATCCTCTACTTCGAAAGCTATGTGGTGATCGAGCCGGGCCTGACCCCGCTTGAACCCTATCAGCTGCTGACCGAAGACGAGCTTTACGGTTATCAGGACGAATACGGCGAAGACGCGTTCTCAGCTGGGATCGGCGCCGAAGCAGTCAAGCACATGCTGATGAGCCTCGACCTGGTCAAAGAGCGCGACGACCTGATGGAAGAGCTGCGCACCACCAAGAGCGAGCTCAAGCCCAAAAAGATCATCAAGCGTTTGAAGGTCGTCGAAAGCTTCATCGATTCGGGCAACAAGCCTGAATGGATGATCCTAGATGTCGTGCCGGTCATCCCGCCAGAGCTGCGCCCGCTGGTGCCGCTCGATGGCGGCCGCTTTGCGACCTCGGATCTCAACGATCTCTATCGCCGCGTGATCAACCGCAACAACCGTCTCAAGCGCCTGATTGAGCTGCGCGCGCCGGACATCATCGTCCGCAACGAAAAGCGCATGCTGCAGGAAGCCGTTGACGCATTGTTCGACAACGGCCGCCGTGGCCGCGTGATTACGGGTGCCAACAAACGCCCGCTGAAGTCGCTGTCTGACATGCTCAAGGGCAAGCAGGGCCGCTTCCGCCAGAACCTGCTCGGCAAGCGCGTCGACTATTCGGGCCGTTCGGTGATCGTCACCGGGCCGGAATTGAAGCTGCACCAGTGCGGGCTGCCCAAGAAGATGGCGCTCGAACTGTTCAAGCCGTTCATCTACGCGCGGCTTGATGCCAAGGGTCTGTCGATGACCCTGAAGCAGGCCAAGAAGTGGGTCGAAAAGGAGCGCAAGGAAGTCTGGGATATTCTGGACGAAGTGATCCGCGAACACCCGGTCATGCTCAACCGCGCGCCGACCTTGCACCGTCTGGGCATTCAGGCGTTCGAACCGGTATTGATCGAAGGCAAGGCGATCCAGCTGCACCCGCTGGTCTGCTCGGCGTTCAACGCCGACTTCGATGGCGACCAGATGGCGGTCCACGTGCCGCTCAGCCTCGAAGCGCAGCTTGAAGCGCGCGTGCTGATGATGTCGACCAACAACATCCTCAGCCCCGCCAACGGCAAGCCGATCATCGTGCCATCACAGGACATGGTCCTGGGGCTGTACTATCTCTCGATGGACCGTCAGGGCGAGCCGGGCGAAGGCATGCTGCTGGCCGATATGGCCGAAGTGCATCAGGCGCTGGGCGTTGGCGCGGTAACCTTGCACTCGAAGGTTATTGCCCGCGTGTGGCAGACCGACGAAGCCGGAAAGCAGTACCAGAAGCGCTTCGCGACCACGCCGGGCCGGATGCTGATCGGCGAATGCCTGCCCAAATCGCACACCGTGCCGTTTGACGTGGTCAACCGCTTGCTCACCAAGAAGGAACTGGGTGACGTGATCGATCAGGTCTATCGTCACACCGGGCAGAAGGACACCGTGCTGTTCGCCGATGCGATCATGGCGCTGGGCTTCCGTAATGCGTTCAAGGCCGGCATCTCTTTCGGCAAGGACGACATGATCATCCCCGACAGCAAGGTGGCTCTGGTTGACGAGACCAAGGCTTTGGTGGCTGATTACGAACAGCAGTATCAGGACGGCCTGATCACCCAGCAGGAAAAGTACAACAAAGTGATCGACGCTTGGAGCCGGTGCGGCGATCAGGTGGCGAACGCCATGATGGACGAAATCCGCGCGACCCCGCTCGATGCGAACGGCCGCGAGGCGCAGGTCAACTCGATCTACATGATGAGCCATTCGGGCGCGCGTGGTTCACCAACGCAGATGAAGCAGCTGGCGGGGATGCGCGGACTGATGGCCAAGCCTTCGGGCGAAATCATCGAGACCCCGATCATCTCGAACTTCAAGGAAGGGCTGACCGTCCTTGAATACTTCAACTCCACGCACGGTGCCCGCAAGGGTCTGGCCGATACTGCGCTCAAGACCGCGAACTCGGGTTATCTGACCCGCCGACTGGTCGATGTGTCGCAGGACTGCGTAGTGGTGATCGAGGATTGCGGCACCGAACGCGCGTTGGAAATGCGCTCGATCGTGCAGGGCGGCGCGGTAATCGCCTCGCTCGGCGAGCGGATCCTGGGGCGTACTCTGGCTGAAGACATCGTCGACAAGGACGGCACTTTGGTCATGCCCAAGGGCACGCTGCTCGATGAAGCTGCGACCGCCTTGGTCGAAGCCACCGGCCTGCAAGCTGCCCGGATCCGCTCACCGCTGATCTGCGAAGCCGAACAGGGCGTTTGCGCGACTTGCTATGGCCGCGATCTCGCCCGCGGGACCCCGGTCAACATCGGTGAAGCGGTCGGCGTAATCGCCGCCCAGTCAATCGGTGAGCCTGGCACCCAGTTGACGATGCGGACCTTCCACATCGGCGGCGCGGCGCAGGTCAACGAACAGTCGCACCTCGAATCGATCTGTGACGGCTCGGTGATCTATCGCGACATCCTGACCATCGTCGACAAGCGCGGCCGCATGCTGAGCCTGGCGCGCAGCGGCGAAATCGTCGTGCTCGATGTCGATGGGCGTGAGCGCGCAATTCACCGCGTGCCTTATGGGACCCACTTGCTGCTCAAGGATGGCACCAAGGTTACCGAAGGCCAGCGGCTGGCCGAATGGGATCCGTTCACCACCCCGGTGATCACCGACCAATCGGGCATCGTGAAGTATCAGGACCTGCTCGATGGGCGGACCCTGACCGAAGCGACCGACGAAGCCACTGGCATGACCAGCCGCGTGGTGACCGAAAACCGCTCGACCAACCGCGCCAAGAAGGAAGACCTGCGGCCGCGCCTGACCCTGCTCGATGCAGATTCGGGTGAAGCTGCACGTTACATGATGGCCCCGGGCACCACCCTGTCGGTCGAAGATGGCCAGATGGTTGAAGCAGGCGACATTCTCGCCCGTGCCAGCCGCGAAGCCGCCAAGACCCGCGACATCACCGGCGGTCTGCCGCGCGTTGCCGAACTGTTCGAAGCGCGCAAGCCCAAGGACAATTCGATCATCGCCAAGATCGCTGGGCGGATTGAATTCGTCCGCGATTACAAGGCCAAGCGCAAGATCGCGATTATCCCTGATGAGGGCGATCCGGTCGAATACCTGATCCCTAAGAGCCGGGTGATCGACGTGCAGGAAGGCGATTTCGTCAAGAAGGGCGATAACCTAATTTCCGGCTCGCCCGATCCGCACGACATTCTGGAAGTGATGGGGATTGAGGCTCTGGCCGAATACCTCGTCGCGGAAATTCAGGAAGTCTACCGTTTGCAGGGCGTGAAGATCAACGACAAGCACATCGAGGTGATCGTTCGCCAGATGCTGCAGAAGGTTGAAATCACCGATGGCGGCGACACCACGCTGCTGGCCGCCGAACAGGTCGACCGTGAGGAAATGGACGAGTACAACGCCAAGCTGGAGCCGGGTCAGAAGCCCGCCGTCGGCAAGCCGGTGCTGCTCGGGATTACCAAGGCCTCGCTGCAGACACGTTCGTTCATCTCGGCTGCTTCGTTCCAGGAAACCACCCGTGTGCTGACGCAGGCGGCGGTTGAAGGAAAGAAGGATTCGCTGATCGGGCTGAAGGAAAACGTGATTGTCGGACGGCTCATCCCAGCCGGTACCGGCGCGGGCATGAACCGTCTGCGGGTCGCCGCCTCCAGCCGCGATGCCGCGCTCCGTGCGCAGTACCGCAAACTGCAGGAAAGCCTGATCGCTCCGGCGAGCGCTGCTGAAGAGCATGCCGCCGAACTGGCGCAGGGCCCTGAAGCGGCGATTGGTGATGATCCGTTGGCAGCGGTCGAAGGGGCAACCCATGGCACTGACGCCGATGCCGGTGATTACCTGAATGCCGAGGCCGCCGACAGCGCCGAATAAGCGCTGAACGAGCCGAACTAAAACAAGCCCCGCCGGAACGATCCGGCGGGGCTTTTTTGTTGTGTCTTGACGCCCGGTCCGGATTTACATATCACGTTATATAACTAGTTATGGAATGGCGTGATATGGTCGATGTTGTAGCGCAATTGGGTCCAGTTCTGCTTGGCAGCAGGTTCAAGCGGTTGGCCGAACGGCTCCAAGGCGGTGCCGCCAAGATCATGGCTGAGGCCGGTATCCACCTCCAACCCAGTCACGTCCCGGTGATGACCGCGCTGCAAGGCGAAGCGATGACTGTCGGGCGGCTGGCCGACCAAACCGGCACCAGCCAGCCCGGCGTGACCCGCACCGTCAGCCAACTGGTCAAATTGGGGATGGTCCTGCGCGTGGCCGGTGCGGACCAGCGCGAGCGGCTCGTCTCGCTGAGCCCGGCCGGGCGCACCGCAATGGCACAGATCCGGCAACTGGTCTGGCCACGCGTCGGCCAGGCGGTCGAACAATTGCTCACCAGCATTGCAGATGCCCCGCTGCTCGACCAACTGGCCGCGCTCGAAGCCGGACTGGCGAAGCGGTCCTTGGCCGCGCGGGTCGGCACCATGCCCGCACCCGGCTTTGTCATCCACGAATTCAGCGATGAACTGGCACCGACTTTCTATGCGATCAACGCCGAGTGGATCAGCGCGATGTTCCCGCTCGAGCAGACCGATCTGGATGTGCTGGAAAACCCTCGCGCAGCGATCATCGCGCCGGGCGGCAGCATCCTGTTCATCGAGGCTCCGGGGCTGGGGATTGTCGGAACCTGCGCCTTGCAGCAAAGCGCGCCGGGGCACTTCGAGCTCACCAAAATGGGCGTGACGGCGGCGGCGCGCGGGCTGAAGGCGGGCGAATTTCTGCTGGCGGCGATGATCGAACGCGCCCGCGCTATGCAGGCCCGGCAGCTTTACCTGCTGACCAACCGCGATTGCGCCGCCGCGATCCACCTCTACGAGAAAGCGGGGTTTCGCCATGACGCCGGAATAATGGCGCAATATGGTGCGCGGTATCAGCGCTGCGACATCGCCATGAACTATCCGCTGCCAGCATAACACGCTACGCCCTCCCGCAACTGGACAATGGACAAGCGTCCCCCGATCACGGATGATCGCCGGCCACAGACTCGGCCGATGCGGGGGCATTCATGCGTGCAGTTCTAAAGCTTGTCCTGCCGGTGCTGCTGCTGCTCCCGTTGGCCGCGCAGGGTGACAGTCCGCCCACGGTCGTGCTGGCGACGCCGGGCAGCGCAATGCCCGGCAGCGGCGCGATTGACCGCTTCACCATCCGCTTTTCACAAGTCATGGTGCCGCTGGGCGATCCGCGCGCCAAGCCGGCGGCCAGCAGCGATTGCCCCGGGGCGAGCGCCGGGCGCTGGACCGACCCGCAGACGTTCGTGATCGATTTTCAGCGGCCGCTGCCGGGCGGCACATCGTGCAAGGTCACGCTGCGCGCAGGGCTGGCGACGCAAAACGGGATCCGGCTGAGCACCGGGGCGGCCTATTCGATCGACACCGCCGGGCCATCGGTGCGCGCGGTACTCGCGCCGGGCGAAAGCGGCAGCGATATCGATGAGGATCAGGTCTTTCTGGTCGCCACCAACACCCAGGCCGATCCCGCCTCGGTCGCCGCCAAGGCCGGTTGCGCGATTGACGGGATTGGCGAGACCGCCGCAGTCGACGTGCTGCCCGCTGGCACTGCGGCGAACGTGCTGGCCGGGCTGGGTGATGATGATTGGCACCTGCGTGATTTTCTGGGCGAGGCCGAGATTGCGATCCCGCTGCCCAAGGATGCAACCGCCCGCAATGCCGCGCTGAGCAATGTGCTGGCGCTGCGCTGCCGCCGCCCCTTGCCGCCAGAAAAGGACATGGCGCTGGTCTGGCCCAAGACCGTGGCCGACCGTCACGGCAAGCTGGCCGGGCGCGACCAGCGGTTCGATTTTACCGTGCGCAGCGCCTTTACCGCGACCTTTGAATGCACCCGCGCCAATGGCAAGGCGGCGTGCAGCCCGATCACGCCGGTGCACCTCAGCTTCTCGGCCCCGCTGGACCGCTCGGCAGCCTTGGCGGTGCGGCTGCGGCTGGCCGACGGGAGCGAGCGGGTGCCGAGCATCGACCCCGACCAGAAGGACAATGCGCAGGTCTCCGCGCTCGATTTCGCCGGGCCGTTTCCCGCCGCCAGCGCCGCCAGTGTGGTGCTGCCTCCCGCAATCAAGGACCTGTCGGGCCGCAGCCTGGCCAACGCCGCGCGTTTCCCCTTACCGATCAGCTTTGCCGCGACCCCGCCGCTGGTCAAGTTCGCCGCCGACTTCGGCATCGTCGAGGCGCGTGAGGGTGCGCAGCTGCCGGTCACGGTCCGCGCGGTCGAACCGGCTTTGGCGGGCAAGATCACCTCGATCGCCGGGCAAAGCGTGCAGATCGCCGATGATGACGCGCAGATCGCCGGATGGGTGCGCAAGCTGGAGCACGCCGAAGACCGCAATTACCAATGGGTCGAACGCAAGGGGCAGACCCCCTATGCGATCAACCACACCCGCGAAAAGCCGCTGCTGCCGCTCAAAGCTGCGGGCTTGCAACTGCCGCTGCCGGGCAAGGGCAAAGACTTTGAAGTCGTCGCGATCCCGCTGAGCGGGAAAGGCTTCCATGTGGTCGAACTGGCCAGTCCGGCGCTGGGCTCCGCGCTGCTCGGGCGGCCGGTGCCGCGCTATGTCGCCTCGGGCGCGCTGGTCACCGATCTGGCAGTGCACTTCAAATGGGGCCGCGAAGGTTCGCTGGTCTGGGTCACCTCGCTGGCCGATGCTGCTCCGATGGCCGGGGCGGCAGTGCGGATTTCTGACAGCTGCACCGGCAAATTGATCGCCACGGGCCAGACCGATGGTTCAGGCCTGCTGACGATCGGCGCGATACTGGGCGAACCCAGCACCGGCGGCAGCTGCGATGCTGACGATGACCATCCGCTGATGGTTTCGGCGCGGCTGGCCGGGGACATGAGCTTTACCCTGAGCAACTGGACACAGGGCATCTCACCCAATGATTTCGAGTTGCCCTATGGCTTCAACGACGACCAAGACCTGATCCACACGGTGTTCGACCGCGCGCTGGTGCGGGTGGGTGAGACGGTGCATTTTAAGCACATCCTGCGCCGCCCGGTCGGGGCCGGGTTCGCCATGACCAAGGGTTTCACCGGCAAGCTGACTTTCAGCCACATGGGTTCGGACACCGAATTCAGCCAGCCCGTTACAATCGGCCCCGATGGCAGCGCCGAGGGCCAATGGGCAGTGCCGCAAGGTGCGCCGCTGGGCGATTACGCGGTGCAGTTTGAGGTGGGCAAGGAAGTGCTGTCGAGCGGGCAATCGATCCGGGTTGACGAATACAAGCTGCCCAACATGCGCGCGGCGATCACTGGGCCGTCCACTGCCTTGGTCCAACCGACCAGCGTGCCGCTGTCACTGTTCGTCGGCTATCTATCGGGCGGCGGAGCGGGACAATTGCCGGTCACGGTGCGCAGCGATTTTACCGGCTGGGTCCCGACTCCCAAGGGCTGGGACGGCTACAATTTCGGCGGCGCGGACGTGATCGAAGGCACCCGCGCGCTGGGCGGCGACGGCGCCGAGGACAGCGTGAGTGCAGACCTGCCGTTCGCGCAAACCTTGCCGGTCACCCTGGGTGCAGACGGCACCGCCCACACCGATATCGCGGTGGGCAATCCGGTCTCCGATCCGGTCACCCTGATGGTCGAGATGGACTACCCCGACGCCAATGGCGAGACGATGACTGCGGCGCGGCGGCTGACGCTGTACCCGGCCGCGTTGCAGGTTGGTCTGCGCACCGACGGCTGGATGATGCGCGATGATGATCTGCGGCTCAAGCTGGTGGTGCTGGGGCTCGACGGCCAGCCGCTGGTGGCCAAGCCGGTGACGGTCGACCTCTATTCGCGCCGTGTGATCACCGCGCGGCGGCGGCTGATCGGCGGCTTTTACGCTTATGACAATCAGGAAGAGGTCAAGAAACTGCCGCAGGCCTGCCATACCACTACCGATAAGCTGGGCCGCGCGAACTGCCAGCTGGCCCCGGGAGTCTCGGGCGAAATCACTGCAATTGCGCGGGTGCGCGATGACGCCGGGCGTGAAAGCCGCGCGGTGCAATCGGTCTGGCTGGCGGGCAAGGATGACTGGTGGTTCGGCGGTGACAATGGCGACCGGATGGACCTGATCCCCGAACAGACCGAATACCGCTCGGGAGACACCGCGCGCTTTCAGGTGCGGATGCCGTTCCGCGAAGCGACAGCCTTGGTCACGGTCGAACGCGAAGGCGTGCTATCCAGCTTTGTCACCAAACTCAGCGGCACCGATTCGGTGGTTGAGGTCAAGTTGCCAGCCTCCTACGCGCCCAATGTGTTCGTCTCGGTGATGGCGGTGCGCGGGCGGGTGACCGGCGGGGAAAGCTGGATGGTTCAGCTGGCGCAAGGACTGGGCATGCCGGTCGGCACCGATCAGAAAGTCAGCCCGACCGCGACGATCGATCTGGCCAAGCCGAGCTACCGGATCGGCATGACGCAGGTCAAAGTCGGCTGGGAAGGCCACAAGCTGGGTGTGACGGTCAAGCCCGACCGCGAGCGCTACGGCGTGCGGCAAACCGCCAATGTCGCGGTGGCGGTAACCACGCCTGACGGCCGGCCGGCGCAAAGCGCGGACCTGGCCTTCGTCGCGGTGGACGAGGCGCTGCTGCAACTGATGCCCAATCCCAGCTGGGATGTGCTGAGTGCAATGATGGGTGAGCGCAGCCTGGAAGTGACCACCTCGACCGCGCAGATGCAAGTGGTGGGCAAGCGCCACTATGGCAAAAAGGCCGTGATTGCGGGCGGCGGCGGCGGGGATTCGTCGGGCGTCAACCGCGAGAACTTTCAGCCGGTGCTATTGTGGAAAGGCCGCGTCGCGCTTGATGCTTCGGGTCGCGCTATGGTGCCGGTGCCGCTGAGCGATGCCTTGTCGAGCTTCCGGCTGGTCGCGGTAGCCACGCAAGGCGCGCAGCTGTTCGGCATGGGCAGTGCCGAGCTGCGCACCGCGCAAGACTTGTCTGCTTATCCCGGCCTGCCGCCGCTGGTCCGCACGGGCGACCGCTTCGATGCCGTGTTCACCCTGCGCAACGGCACCGACAAGCCGATGAAGCTGACTGCCGCGCCAACGGTGGTCCCCGCGATCGCAGCGCTGACGCCGCAGACCGTGACGGTTCCGGCGGGCGGTGCGACCACGCTGCGCTGGACCGTCGCCGCGCCGGCCGATCCGGGCGCGCTCAAGTGGACCCTCAATGCCCGTTCGGCCGACGGCAAGAGCAGCGACAGCGTGACCGCCAGCCAGGAAGTTGCGCCAGCGGTGCCAGTCGAAGTCTGGGCCGCCACTCTGCTGCGGGTGGGCGATCCGGCTCCGGCGATTGCCGCTCCGGAAGGCGCGTTGCCGGGTGGGTTCGTGACCGTAGATTTGCGCGATTCGCTGGCAGCGCCCTTGGCCGGGGTGCGCGATTACATGCAGTTCTACCCTTACAATTGCTTTGAACAGCGGTTGTCTCGGATCGTCGCCAGCGGAGATAACACCGGCTGGTCAGCGCTGGCCGACGCCCTGCCGACCTACCTCGATAGCGAGGGTCTGGTGCGGTATTGGCCCGATGCCCGCGCCAGCGGCTCACCCGAGCTGACCGCCTATGTGCTGGCCACCGCGAGCGAGGCCGGGCTGACGATCCCCGATGGCCCGCGCCAGAAAATGATCGGCGCGCTGACCAAGGTGGTCGAAGGCAAGGAGCTGCGGACGCGCCCGATCCGGGTCGACGAGCGCCCTTTGCGGATTGCCGCGCTCGCCGCATTGGCCCGCGCTGGCGCAGCTGATCCGCGGCTGATCGCGCGGATCGACATGGTCCCCGCCGACATGCCGACCAGCGCACTGGCGGACTGGATCGTCTCGCTTGACCGGCTGCGCGGCTACCCCCGCGCGGTGCCCTTGCGCGCGGCGGCTGAGGGTGAGCTGCGGCGGCGGCTGGTTTATGAGGGGACCCGGCTCGATCTGGCCGATGCGCAGAAGGTGCCGTGGTGGATGATGACCAGCGCCGATGAAATGGCGATCAAGGCGCTCGATGCGGTGATCGGCAAGCCGGGCTGGGCCGCCGAAGTGCCCAAGATGATGACCGGGATGGCCGCGCGGCAGATGCGCGGGCACTGGGATACGACCCCAGCCAATGCCTGGGGCGTGCTGGTGACCCGTCGGTTCGCTGCCGCCTATCCGGCCAGCGCGATTGCCGGCACCACCAAAGTAGCCTTGGGTAGCGCCAGCTTTGCAGTGCCGTGGCCGCGCAGCACTCCGGGCGAACTGCTACGCCTACCGCTGAGCGATGCGCCGCTCCAGCTGACGCAAAGTGGCGGCGCCGGGCCATGGGCGACGGTCACGGTCCACGCTGCGGTTCCGCTCAAAGCGCCGCTGATGGCCGGGTACCGCTTGACCCGCAGCGTCGGGGTGATCTCAGCGCGCCAGCCGGGCAAGCTTTCGCAAGGCGACGTGGTGCGGGTCCGGCTGACAATCGAATCAGCGGCTGAGCGCAATTGGGTGGTGCTGAACGATCCGCTGCTGCCCGGCGCGACGGTGATGTCTGGGCTGGGCGGGCAATCGCAACTGCTCGCCAGTGCAGCCGTGCAGTCCGGGGCCGCAGCTGACGCGGCAGCGGCTGTCGGCGCGGACAGCGACGCCATGAGCGACGGCGCGTCGGGCGGCTGGGCGTCTTACACCGAGAGCAGCCACGGTTCGTGGCGGGCCTATTTTGACTGGCTGCCGCGCGGCACCACGGTGATCGAATATACCATGCGGATCAACACCGCCGGGACCTTCGCGCTGCCGCCCTCGCGGGTCGAGGCGATGTACGCCCCGGCGATCCGCGCGCAGCTGCCGATCGCACCGGTGACGGTGTGGGCCAACTAAGCCGCGCTGCGGCGTTCTTGCGGACGCATTACCGGCGGCTGATGCTGGGCGGTCTTGCGCTTGCCGCCGCGCTGCTGTGGTGGTGGACCGCGCCGCCGCCGATGCCCGGTTACACCGACGTCACGGCGCAGTGGCATTCGAGCGAGGCCTGGCTCTATGCCCGCAACGGCCAGCTGCTTGACGAGCTGCGGCTCGATTACACCCAGCGGCGGCTGGCCTGGACCCCGCTGGGCCAGGTCAGCCCGGCGCTGCGCCGCGATGTGGTGCTGATCGAGGATCACCGCTTTGCCAGCCACGGCGGGGTCGACTGGCTCGCGCTGGGCGGATCGCTGCGCGACCAACTGCAAGGCAAACGGCGGCGGGGGGCATCGACCATCACGATGCAGACCGCGGCGCTGCTGTGGCCCGAGCTCGGCCGCCCGGGACAGCGCGGCTGGCTCGATAAGCTGCGCCAGATGCGGACCGCCTGGGCGCTTGAACGGGGCTGGAGCAAGGACCAGATCCTTGAGGCCTACCTCAACCTCGCACCGTTTCGCGGCGAAGCGCAGGGCGTGGCGGCCAGCAGTCTGGCGCTGTTTGGCCAGCAGGTCAGCACGCTGCCCCCGCGTGAAGCGGCGCTGATGGCGGCGCTGCTGCGCAACCCGACTGCCCCGGCCGCCGAAATCGCCGCGCGCGCCTGCCGCCTGATGTCGCCGGCCGATTGCCCGGCCTTGCAAGTACTGGCCGAGGGGCTGGCGAGCAGCACAAACCAGCGGGTGATCGACCCGGCGCTGGCCCCGCATCTGGCCGCGCACTTGCTCACCCAGCCGGGGATGAAGGTGACTTCCACCCTCGATCCCACCGTGCAGGCGCTGGCGGTCACCGCGCTGCGCCATCAGCTTGAAGGGTTGGGGCCGACCCGGGTGCGCGATGGGGCGGTGGTGGTGCTCGACAATGCCAGCGGCGAGGTGCTGGCTTACGTTGGCGGGGTCGGGCTGGGCTCAACCGCCGCCTCGGTCGACGGTGCCTCTGCCCTGCGGCAGGCCGGATCGACGCTCAAACCGCACCTTTATGCCCAGCTGATCGAGCGCAAGTGGCTGACCGCCGGATCGATCCTGCAGGATTCGCCGGTCCAGCTCGATACCGCCTCGGGGCTCTATGTCCCGCGCAATTATGACAACGCTTTCATGGGGCCGGTCTCGGTCCGCCGCGCGCTGGCCAATTCGCTCAACGTGCCCGCAGTGCGCGCGCTGCTGCTCGATGGGGTGCAGGACTTTCGCGACCGGCTGGCGGATCTTGGTTATGCCGGGCTGGAAGCGGACGGATCATACTACGGCTTTTCGCTCGCGCTCGGCTCGGCCGAGGTGACGCTGCTCGAACAGGCCAATGCTTACCGCACGCTGGCCAATCTGGGGCGGTGGTCGGCGCTGCGGCTGACCAACGCAGACCCGGCCAATGTGCCGCGCCAATTGCTCGATCCCGGCGCGGCCTGGATTGTCGGCGATATGCTGTCTGATGCCTCGGCCCGGGCCAGCACTTTCGGCACCGATTCGGCGCTGCGACTGCCGTTCTGGTCCGCCGCCAAGACCGGCACGTCCAAGGCCATGCGCGACAACTGGTGCATTGGCTACACCGATCGCTACACCGTCGCGGTGTGGGTCGGGAACCTTGAGGGCGATCCGATGCGCGCGGTATCGGGCACCAGCGGCGCGGCTCCGGTGTGGCGCGATATCATGATCGCGTTGCATAATGGCCAGCCTGGCCGCCAGCCCGCGCGGCCCGGCAATGTGGCCGCGATGCCGGTCAATTTCGCGACCGGGCGCGAGCCGCCGCGCAGCGAATGGTTCATCGCCGGAACCGCGCAGGGTGAGATGGCCGAGGCGCCATCATTCGCGCGGCGCCCGCGCATCACCAACCCGGTATCGGGCGCGGTATATGCCCGTGATCCCGATATTCCGGCGGGCAGCCAGTCGGTCGGGGTGACGATCAGCGGCAATTCCGCCGACTTGCGGCTGGCGCTTGACGGCAAGTTGCTGCCCCCCGGCCAGGGCGCGCCGCAAGTGCCCTTGGCGCCGGGGAGCCACTTGCTTGCGCTGGTCGATCCCGCCGGCAAGCCGGTTGATCAGGTGCGCTATACCGTGCGCTGAGGGTCAGGCGTAAGCAGCGGCTTCCAGCGCACCGAAGCAGGCCAGCGCGCCCGGATCGCCGAACGGCGCGAGCTGGCTCATGAACACCCCGCCCACGCCGGCCATCGGATCAAGCCAGTAGTACGAGTTGAAAATCCCCGCCCAGGCGAGGCTGCCCGGGCTGCGGCCATTGGGTCCGCGCTCAGGGTTGATCAGGAAGCCCAGCCCCCAGCCGGTGTGCTGATCGGGGAAGGTATCATAAGGCCGGGCGAATTCGGGCATGGCGCTGCCCATTGCCCCGGCGCGCAGTGGCGCGACCTGATTGCGGCTCATCTCGGCCACGGTTTCGGCCTGCAACACCCGCACCCCATCAAGCTCGCCGCCGCGCAGCAGCATCCGCACGAACCGCGCGTAATCAGGCGCAGTCGAGGAGAGCCCGCCGCCGCCCATCTGGAACTCGCCGCCGCCCAACACCGCCGGGTTTAGCGCAAAGCCGCCGTCAGACAGGCGGACATGGACTTGCGCGGTGCCCGGGGGCAGCTCGGGCCGGAACGCCGTCGCAGTCATGCCCAGCGGGCCGGTGACATGCTGCTCTAGATAGTCGCCGAGCGTCTGCCCGGACACTGCCTCGATCGCCTGACCGACCCAGTCGGTCGCGACGCTGTATTCCCAGCGCGTCCCCGGATCGAACAACAGCGGCATCTTGATCGAGGCAAGCGAGCCTGGCTCGGGCATGCCGGTCGCGCCGAAATAACCCAGCACCTCGGGATGGATGAAGAAATAACCGAGCCCGGCAGTATGCGTGAGCAAATGGCGCAGCGTGATCGGCCCTGCTGCCGCGCGCAGTTGCGGGGAGCCATCGGTGGCAAATCCGGTCAACACTTGCGGGTCGGCCAGATCGGGCAGAACCGCGCCGATATCGGCATCGAGGCTCAGCCGCCCCTGCTCGACCAGTTGCAGCGCCGCGACCGAAGTGATCGCCTTGGTCATCGAGGCGATCTGAAACAGCGTGTCCTGACGCATCGGCACATGGCCCACCGCATCAGCCTCGCCCAGCACGCTCGAAAAGCGCACTCCATCGCGGTCCACGATAATGCCCACAGCGCCGGGCAGATCGGCAGCGACAAAAGCCTGCTCAAACTTGGTTGGATCGATCATCTGCATTGGCTAACTGGTTCGCGGCGGTTAGGGAAGCTGCCATGGTCGATACGCTTTCAATTACGCTGGCTCAGCTCAATCAGTCCGTCGGCGATATGGCCGGCAATGCCGCAGCGATGCTGGCCGCCCGCAAACGTGCCAAGGCGGCCGGGGCGGACCTGATCCTGTTCCCCGAAATGCAGCTGGTCGGTTATCCGAGCGAGGATCTGGTACTCAAACCGGCCTATGTCGAACGCGCGACGCAGGCGTTGGAGGATCTGGCCAAGGCCACCGCCGACGGCGGCACCGCGATGCTGGTCGGCTCGATCTTCGTGCAGGATGGCGCGCTGCACAACGGCGTGGCGCTGCTCGATCAGGGCAAAATTGCGGCGATCCGGCTTAAGCACGAATTGCCCAATTACGGCACTTTTGATGAAGTGCGGTTGTTCCAACCCGGCCCGCTGCCCGAACCGATCGTGTTCAAGGGCGTTATGATCGGGCTGCCGATCTGCGAAGATATCTGGCACCCCGACGTGTGCCGCCACCTCGCCGATTTCGGGGCCGAGCTGCTACTCTGCATCAACGGCAGCCCGTATGAAATCGACAAAGACGCGCTGCGGATTGATGGCGTTGCCAAACGCCGTGCGATCAACACCGGGCTGCCCTTGGCTTACCTCAACCGGGTCGGCGGACAGGACGAACTGGTGTTCGACGGGGCGAGCTTTGTGGTCAATGGCGATGGCAGCCTCGCCGTGCAGCTAACCGATTGGGAAGAGCAGGAAGTTACCACCCGCTGGACCCGCACTGCCAATGGCTGGCGCTGTGATGCGGGCGAGCTGGCGAAACTCGCCGATCATCCCGAAGACATCTATTGCGCGATGGTGCTGGCGCTGCGCGACTATGTCGATCGCAACAAGTTCCCCGGCGTGGTGCTGGGGCTGTCTGGCGGGATCGACAGCGCGATCTGCGCCGCGATTGCGGCCGATGCACTGGGGCCGGACCGGGTCCACTGCATCATGCTGCCCAGCCGCTTTACCAGCCAGGAAAGTCTCGATCTGGCGGCGGACTGCGCGGCGATGATTGGCTGCCGCCTCGATACGATTCCGATCAGCCCGGCGGTCGAGGCGTTCGATGTGATGCTGTCGGGCAGTTTTGCAGACCGCGAAGTCGATATTACCGAAGAGAATATCCAGTCGCGGATTCGCGGGGTGACCTTGATGGCGCTGTCGAACAAGTTTGGCCCGATGCTGCTGACCACCGGCAACAAGAGCGAGATGAGCGTCGGCTATGCCACGATCTATGGCGATATGGCAGGCGGCTATAATCCGCTGAAAGACGCTTACAAGATGACCGTTTTTGCGATCTCAAACTGGCGCAACCTGCACAAGCCCAAGATCGGACTGGGTCCGCAAGGCCGGGTGATGCCCGAAGGGATCATCACCCGGCCCCCATCAGCCGAACTGCGCCCAGACCAGAAGGATGAGGATTCGCTGCCGCCTTATCCGGTACTTGACGGGATCCTGCTCGGGCTGGTCGAACATGAGAAAAGCGTCGATCAACTGGCTGCCGAGGGCTTTGCGCGCGAAACTGTGGTGCGGATCGAACGCCTGCTCAACCTGGCCGAATACAAGCGCCGCCAAGCCCCGCCGGGGGTAAAGCTCGGCACCCGCAATTTCGGACGCGACCGGCGCTATCCGATCACCAACGCGTTTCGCTCGGCGTAACCCGCAGATGACCATCACCACCCGCTTCGCCCCTTCGCCCACGGGCACGCTCCACGTCGGCAATGTCCGCGCGGCCTTGCACAACTGGCTGCTGGCCAAGCAGGCGGGGGGGCGGTTTCTGCTGCGGATCGACGATACCGATCTGGAGCGCAGCCGCGAGGAGCACGTCGCCAGCATCAAGGCCGACCTGACCTGGCTGGGACTCAATTGGGATGGCGAAGAGCGGCAGTCGGCCCGCTTCGCACTCTATGAAACTGAATTTGCCAAGCTGATCGCGGCGGGGCGAGTTTACCGCTGTTACGAGACGGCGCAGGAACTCGATCTCAAACGCAAGGTGCTGCTGGGCCGCGGCCTGCCACCAATCTATGACCGCGCTGCGTTGGCGCTGAGCGAGGCGGACCATGCCGCGCGCGCGGCGGCGGGTGAGACTCCGCATTGGCGTTTTTTGCTGGACCGTGATGCAGTGATCGAATGGACCGACGGAATTCGGGGCCCCCAGCACTTCGACCCGGCCAAGATGAGCGATCCAGTGGTGCGGCGCGGCGATGGTTCGTGGCTTTACCTGCTGCCATCGGTGATCGACGATGTCGCGATGGGCGTCACCGATGTGCTGCGCGGCGAGGATCACGTGTCCAACACCGCCAGCCAGATCCAGATGTTCACCGCGCTGGGTGCATCTCCACCACGTTTCGCGCATGAGGCGCTGTTGACCGGAACCGAGGGCAAACTGTCCAAACGGCTCGGCTCGCTGGGGGTAGCGGCGCTGCGCGAGGAGGGGATCGAACCCGAAGCGCTGATCGCGCTGCTGGCGCGGCTGGGTACCTCCGACCCGGTCGATCCGGCGCTGGATGCAGCCGCGCTGGCGGCCAATTTCAACCTCGCGCATTTCGGCCGCGCCCCGGCGCGGTTTGATGAAGCTGAGCTCCACCGCATCAACGCCGCAGTAGTGCATCACTTGCCTTATCCGCGGGTGGCGCACTTGTTGCCGCCGGGGATGGGCGAAGCCGCCTGGGCCGCAATCCGACCAAACCTTGAGCACATCGGCGAGGCGGCAGACTGGTGGGCGGTGGTTACGGGTCCGATTGCAGTCCCGTCGCTCGAAGATGAAGACCACGCATTCCTGGCCAGCGCTGCAGAAGCATTGGCCCAGACCGGGGCTGACTGGCCGGCGCTGACTGCCGCACTCAAGACGAGCAGCGGGCGCAAGGGCAAGGCGCTGTTCTTGCCGCTGCGGCTCGCGCTGACCGGGCGCGAGCATGGTCCTGACATGGCCGCGTTGCTGCCGCTGATCGGGCGTGAGGCTGGGCTGGAGCGGCTGCAGGCCGCCGCCGCGCATTAATCAGCCCTGCTGCACCGCAACAAAAGCATTTACATTGCGCGGAGGCCCGGCTAGGGGCGCGTCCCATGTCCACCACGCCGACCATTTGCATTACCACCAAACCGACCGCCAGCGCGGGAACGGTTGTGGCGGTGCTGCGCTAAGGCACCCGGACAACCCGCCCCGCAACAGCAGGCGGGGCGCTCCATTCGGACCAACACCCCCGCGCTGCTCTCCCCATTTCAAGGAGTAGCCCCATGGTTCAACGTTTCACCCCCGGTCAGCAGCTTAACGTCGGCATTGTCGGCGCGACCGGCCTGGTCGGCAGCATGATCCGCACGATTCTGGCCGAGCGCAATTTTCCGATCAGCCAATTGCGCCTGTTCGCCTCGGCGCGGTCTGCGGGCAAGGAGCTCGACGGAGTGATCGTCGAGGACGCCGCCAGCGCCGACTATGCCGGGCTCGACATCGTGCTGTTCTCGGCCGGCGGTGCGACCTCACGCGCGCTGGCGCCCAAGGTGGCTGCAGCGGGCGCGATCGTGATCGACAATTCGTCGGCCTATCGCTCTGACCCCGACGTTCCGCTGGTGGTGCCCGAAGTGAACGCCGCCGCGCTGACCCATATCCCCAAAGGGATCGTGGCCAACCCTAATTGCACGACCATGGCGATGATGCCCGCGCTGAAGCCGCTGCACGATGAAGCCGGGCTGATCCGGATCGTCGCCTCGACCTATCAGGCGGTGTCAGGCGGCGGGCTGGAAGGGATCGACGTGCTCGCCCGCCAGCTGGCGCAGGTCGGTGACCGCGCGGCCGAGCTGGCCCAAGGCGGCCACGACGCGCTGCTGCCCGAGGCCGAAAAGTGGGCCGTGCCGATCGCCCACAATGTCGTGCCACTGAACTATGTGCTGGGCGAGGATGGCTACACCGAAGAAGAGCTGAAAATGCGCGACGAAAGCCGCAAGATTCTGGGCATTCCGGACCTACCAGTCTCTGGCACCTGCGTCCGGGTGCCGGTCTTCACCGGCCATTCGATCTCGCTCAACGTTGAATTTGAACGCCCGCTCAGCGCCGCCCGCGCGCTCAAACTGCTCGGCTCCGCGCCCGGCGTAGTCGTCTGTGCGGTGCCCAACCCGCTCGAGGCCACCGGCAAGGACGCGGTCTATGTCGGGCGGGTGCGGACCGATCCGACCGTAAGGCACGGCCTCGCGCTGTTCGTGGTCGGCGACAACCTGCGCAAAGGCGCCGCGCTCAATGCGGTGCAGATCGCCGAAGCTTTATTCGGCTGATCAGGCCGCGACCACTTCTACGGTCAGTTCGTCCGCCGCCTCGAGCAGCTTTTTCTCGACGGTCTTGAGCCGCGCTGGGGCGTCGACTTTTTCGCCGAGCAGATCGGTGACGTAGAAGGTGTCGATCGCGCGTTCGCCGTAGGTGGCAATGTGCGCGGAGTGGACCATCAGCCGGGCTTCGAACAGCGCGCGGGCGAGGCGGCTGAGCAGCGCCGGTCGGTCGCGCGCGTTGACTTCGATCACGGTAAATCGGTTCGAGGCGGCGTTGTCGAATTCCACTGAGGGGCTGACTTCGAACGCATCGGCGCGCGGGCGTGAGTGCGGGCGCGCGGTGAGCTGGGTGACCAGCTTGACCCGATTGGCCAGCGCATCCTCGATCATGGTGCGGATCCGCGCGAGCTGGTTGGCTTCCGAAAACGGCCGGCCGAGCGGATCTTGAACGAGGAAATTGTCGACCGCCATGCCGTTGCGCGCGGTGTGAATCCGGGCGTCGATGATGTTGCCGCCGGCCAGGTGAATGCCGCCTGCAATGCGGTAAAACAGGCCAGGATGATCCGCCGCGATTACCGTAACCAGCGTCGCCCCGCGCGCCGCGTAATACTCGGTATGAACATCCAGCTGCGCACCTTTGGCCCGTTCAAGCTGAGTCAGGTTCATTGCGATGATATCGTCGGGCTCAGCGATCCAGTAAGCATCGGCCAGCAGCTTGGCATGGCGCGTAACCAGCGCCTGGTGTTCGCCCAGCCGCTCGGCCACTTGCGCCTGCTTGGCGGCAACCCGCTCGCCGCGGCCATGCTGGACATGGCCCAGCCGCATGCGTTCTTCAGCGGCATCGTACAGTTCGTGGATCAGCTGACGCTTCCAGCTGTTCCACACCCCCGGCCCGACGGCTCGGATATCAACGATCGTCAGCAAGGCCAGCAGCCGCAACCGTTCGACCGTCTGCACGGTCGCGACGAAATCGGCGATGGTTTTCCAGTCGGCCAGATCGCGTTTGAAGGCGACCGCGCTCATCAGCAGATGCGTGCGCACCAACCAGGCGACCAACTGGGTTTCATCGGGCGACAGGCCCAGCCGCGGGCACAGCTTGAGCGCCACTTCGCCGCCCAGTTCGGAATGGTCGCCGCGCCGTCCCTTGGCGATATCGTGCAGCAGGATCGCCACATAGAGTGCGCGCCGATTGACCACTTTATGGACGATCTGCGTCGCCAGCGGGTGATCACCCTGCAACTCGCCGCGCTCGATCCGCGCCATCAGCCCGATCGCGCGGATGGTATGTTCATCGACCGTGTAGTGATGGTACATGTCGAACTGCATCTGCGCGTTGACCCGGCCAAAATCGGGCACGAACCGCCCAAACACCCCCGCCTCATTCAGCCAGCGCAGCACCGTTTCAGGATCGTGGCGGCTGGTCAGCAGTTCAAGGAACAGCGCGTTGGCGCGCGGATCGTCGCGCAGCTTGTCCACCAACCGAGCATCGCGCAGCGCGAGCCGCATGGCATCGGGGTGCAATTCCAGCCCGTGGGCATCGGCCACCACGAACATCTCAAGCAGCCGCGCCGGATCTTCGGCGAACCAGGTGTCAGACGGCACTGACAGCTTGCCGCCGAACACGCTGTAGCCTTTGATCGTGCGTTTGCGCGCGCGAAACCCCGCCAGCAGCCCGCGCGGCTGGCGCTTGGCAAATTGCTCGTCGAGCTGGGCAAGGAACAGCCCGGTCAAGTGGCCGACGCGTTTGGCCTGCAGGAAAAAGTACTGCATGAAGCGCTCGAC
>JANNYT010000038.1:0-12433 GCA_031410255.1 Novosphingobium sp.
TCGAAGGCACCAAACGGCGCGGCTTTCCCGCTGTCCCAACCGCGCGGCCGGTTCTCACCAGCCAGCACCGCGCCCAAGGTCAGCCGTTCATCGCTTAAGCCGCCTTCACCGCGCAGATAGCGCCGCCCAACTTCGAACAAGCGCAAGCCAGCCGCGCCGCGATCCAGATTGCGCCGCACCGCCGCCAGCAAGCCGGGCAGCAGCGACGGCCGCATCGCCTTCATGTCTTCGCTGATCGGGTTCTGCAGAACCCACAGTGCGCCGTTGCCCTCGGCAAAGGCAATGGCATCGGCTTCGGGCAGGAAGCTCCAGGTCACCGCTTCGTGCAGCCCGCGCGCCGCTGCTGCACGGCGGACCTTGCGCTCCAGCTTCTGGGCCGGGGTGGCGGTGGGACGGGCCACGCCGTCACTGCGCGGCAAGGCGACGCTGGTGACGTTGTCGAGCCCATGGATCCGCACCACTTCCTCGACGATGTCCGCCGCGCCGTCGACATCGGGACGCCAGCTGGGAACGGAAACAGTCCAGGCCGCATCGCTCGCAAAGCCCAACGCCGACAAAGTCCTGCGTTGCTCGGCCTCGGTAATCGCCACGCCGCCCAGCCGCTCGGCCAGGGCGGGATCATACTTAATCAGCTTGGGCGCGACCGGCGGCTGGCCCGCGCGGATAACTTCGCTGGGCTGGCCGCCGCAAATCTCGACGATCAAAGTGGTCAGCAGTTCCAGCCCCATATCGAGGAAGGCCGGATCGACCCCGCGCTCAAACCGCGCGCGCGCGTCGGAAGTCAGGCCCAGCGCTCGGCCGGTGGTGCCGATCTGCTCCGGGTCGAAATAGGCCACTTCGAGCAGCACGTCGGTGGTCGCTTCGCTGCAGCCCGAATGTTCGCCGCCCATGATCCCGGCGATGTCGTGGACGCCGTTATCGTCGCCGATCACGGTCATCGCGCTGGTCAGTGTGTAAGTCTTGCCGTTGAGCGCTACGCAGGTCTCACCGCCCACCGCACGGCGGGCAAAGATCGCGCCGCTCAGCTTGGCGAGATCATAGGCGTGAGCCGGGCGGCCATAGGCCAGCATGACGTAGTTGGTGATATCGACCAAGGCCGAGATCGGCCGCTGGCCGGCGCTTCTCAGCCGGTCCTGCAGCCACTTGGGCGAAGCCGGGTTGGTTACGCCAGCGATGGCGCGGCCATAGAATGCGGGGCAGCCCACTGGATCGTCAGTGCGGATCGGCAGCGGGCAGGGGAAGCTGGCTGGCACGGCCTGCGCGGCAATCGGATTCAGTGTGCCGAGCCCAGCTGCGGCCAGATCGCGCGCGATGCCGTAAACCCCCATGCAATCGGGCCGGTTGGGGGTGATCGCCACGTCGAACACCGGGTCGCTGCCCTGATAGTCAGCAAAGGCCGTGCCGACCGGGGTATCGGCGGGCAGTTCGATGATCCCGTCGTGCTCGTCGCCCAGTTCCAGTTCGCGGACCGAGCACATCATGCCGTTCGATTCGACCCCGCGGATCGTGCTCTTCTTGAGTTGGAACTGGCCCGCCGGGACAATCGCGCCGGGCAAGCCGAGCACGCCGATCAAGCCGGCGCGGGCATTGGGCGCGCCGCAGACCACTTGCAGTGGCGGGCCGCCGTCTCCGGTGTCGACGCTCAGCACTTGCAGCTTGTCGGCATCGGGGTGCCGCTCGGCGCTGAGCACGCGGGCCACAACGAAACCAGCGAGCCGGTCGGCGGGGTTCTCCACGCCTTCGACTTCAAGCCCGATGGCGTTGAGCTTGGCCGCGATGTCTTGCGTAGTGGCAGTGGTCTCAAGGTGATCCTTGAGCCAGGTCAGCGAAAATTTCATGTCCGCACTCCAACGCCGCCAGACAGGGTCGGCACGTCGAGCGGGGCGAAGCCGTAATGCGCCAGCCAGCGCACATCGCCATCGAAGAAGGCGCGCAGATCGTCCATCCCGTATTTGAGCATGGCCAGCCGGTCGACCCCGACGCCAAAGGCAAAGCCCTGCCATTCAGCCGGGTCGAGCCCGCCCGCGGCGATCACCTTGGCGTTGACCATGCCGCTGCCCAGCAATTCCATCCAACCGTGGTCCGGCGCATCGCCGCTGCCGCCCAGCACGCGTTTTCCGTTTACCAGCGCGAACCCGACATCGACTTCGACCGAAGGCTCGGTGAACGGGAAGTAGCTTGGGCGCAGCCGCAGCACGATATCCTCACGCTCGAAGAACGCCTTGAGGAAGGTTTCCAGCGTCCATTTGAGGTGGCCCAGATGGATCCCCTTGTCGATCACTAGCCCTTCGACCTGATGGAACATCGGGGTGTGGGTGGCATCCGAATCCGAGCGGTAGACCCGGCCCGGGGCGATGATCCGCAGCGGCGCGCCGTGCGCGAGCATAGAGCGGATCTGGACCGGGCTGGTGTGGGTGCGCAGCAGCATCGCGCGGCCTTCGGCGTCCTTGTCCGGGAAATAAAACGTATCGTGCATCGCCCGCGCCGGGTGGCTTTCGGGGATGTTGAGCGCGGTAAAATTGTGCCAGTCGTCCTCAATCTCAGGCCCGGTGGCGACGGCAAAGCCCATGTCGGCGAAAATCTCCGCCAGCTCATCCAGTACCTGGCTGACGGGGTGGACTGTACCGCGCGGGGTTTCGGGCGCGGGCAGCGTCAGGTCAATCGTCTCGCCGGCCAGCTGCGCTTCGAGTGCCGCGCCTTCGAGCGCGGCCTTGCGGCTGCTCAGCGCTTCGCTGACCGCTTCGCGCAGCGCGTGGATTTGCGGCCCGGCGCTCTGCCGCTCATCCGCCGACATTGCGCCGAGGGTCTTGAGCAGCCCCGAAATCGAGCCTTGCTTGCCCAGAAATTCGACCCGCAGCTGCTCCACTGCGCCGGGTTCCTGCGCGCTGGCAATACGCGCCAACGCCTCGTCACGGGTAGCTGCATGGTCCACTTGCGAAATCCCACCTTGCGCTGAAGTTCAGCGAAGAGGCGCCTTTAGCCATGCCGGGGCAGCATGCCAAATCCCAAATGCCGCAGCTTCTTTATGGCGCGGCGGTTCAAGCTGCAGTGGCGCTCACGCCGGCTGGGCGGTCCATGGTCTGCACCGCGGCGCCGTAAACCCGGTAGCGTTCCTGCGCGATACGTTCGAGCACCGGGTGCGGGGTGGTCGAATATTCGCGCGGGGTCATGCCCATAAACTCGTGGAAGTCCCGTACGAACTGCGCCTGATCATGGTAATGGCTGTCCATCGCGCCGATCCATTTAAGCGAGGGATCGATCATGAATTGCGCCAGACTGCGCATGAAGCGTTGGCGGCGGAGCAGCAGTTTGGGGGAAAAGCCGAAGTGGCGGTGGCACAATCGCTCGACCGTGCGCGGGCTGGCCGCCACCCGTTCGACCAGTTCGGCCACCGTGATCAGTTGCGGATCGACCAGCCCTTCATGGATCGCCCGGATCCGTGGCTCGTCCGTCAGCGGCCGAACTGTGAGATGGCGGAAAAAATTGGTGATTCGTTCAAGCTCGGCCAGTCCATCAGTTTGCGGGCCGTACAAGTTCTGCGCCAGCGGGGCGAACGGCGCGAAGCTAGGGTGGAGATAGCCGTCGCAGATCAGATTCTTGTGCGCGCCGGCCGGTGCCCGGACGAAATACGCCCAGCCCAGCGGCAGAAATCCAATCCCCCACATCCGGGTTTTGGGCATCGAGAAATGGACCGGCAGCGAGGTCGGGCCGGTGGCGAAGAACTGCGCGTTGATGACATTGTGCCCGCCCGAAATCTGGGCGTCAGGACCGGTAGGATTGAAAATCCGCAGCCCGCCCCATTCGGGATGCAGGCAATCTTCAAGCCGCCCGCTCGTGCCCGGTTCAAACTCGGCCACATAGAAGGTCGTGAAATACCGTCGTAAATCGTCCGGTGGCGGATAGAACCGCACCGTTACATTTTCTTCAGGCGACACCGAAGTTTCCCCGCTTCGATTTTTGATTAGATCAGACTGGCGCAAGCTTGTCCGCTTGGCAAGCGGCGATAGGGGAGGTCAGGGGCGGTGCAGCGCCTGCACGGCAGCGCCTGCGGCCAGCGAGCGGGCCTGCGCCGCCGCGCGCAGCACCGGATGCTCCAACGCGGCATAGCGGCGCGGGCTCATCGCCATGAACCGTTTGAAATCCCGAATGAAGTGCGCCTGATCGACATATTGGAAATCGAGCGTCTTGAGCCAGGTGAGCGAGGGATCGAGCATGAACTGCGCCAGGCTGCGCAGGAAGCGCTGGCGGCGCAGCAGCAGTTTGGGCGAGAACCCGAACGCGCGCAGGCTGAGCCGCTCAAGCGAGCGCGTCGAAATGCCGAGCCGCTCGGCCAGTTCGCTGACTGACCCCGCATCATCATCGACCAGGGCAGTGTGGGCGGCGCGGATTCGCAACTCGTCCTCATGCGGTGGGTGCTGACCCAGCAGTCCCAGCAGGAAAGCATCGATCCTCCGGGCCTCGGCGGCGGGATCAGGCGGGCCGGTCAGCACAGCTTCGCGCAAGCCGGCAAAGGCGGTGGCGGCGGGTTCGTTGGCCGCATCGGCTACCCGGTCGACAAAGTCACTGGCCGGGGCCTGAATCAGCCGGGCCCAGCCCAGCGGCAGCAAGCCAATCCCCCAGATCCGCGCGGTGCCGCTGATCCGGAAATGCGCCGACACGCAGGTCGGCCCGGTCAGGATAACCTGCGGAATCTGGGCCAGCGGGCCGTCGCCCAGCCCGGTTTGCCAATCGACATCACGCGCAAAACGCAGGTTGGCCCATTCAGGGTGCAACCAGTCCTCCACCGCCTCGTCTGGCGTCAGGGTCACTTCTGTCAGATAATAGGTCGAGACGTAGGGCGCGAGCGCGGGGGAGGGCATGAAGAAGCGCAGCGCTACAGCGCCGTCGAGATCTGCCTTCAACATCGCCTGACTCCTGAGATCCTGGCGCCCGTTATTTTGTTTGTTGCCGAATCAAGGCCTCAGCGCGCTGGCCTGCGCATGTGGGCCATACCAACAAAAAGCGCGGGACTGGTTAACCTGTCCCGCGCCTGTTGTCTTGCAAAGCGCCCGTGTAGCTTAGTTCAAGGCGGCCTTGGCCGTTGCGATAACCGATGCGAACACGCCGCCTTCGTTCATCGCCAGATCGGCCATGGTTTTGCGGTCGAGTTCGATCCCGGCCAGCTTGGTGCCGTGGATGAACTGCGAATAGGTCAGGCCTTCGGCCCGGACCGCCGCGTTGATGCGCTGGATCCACAATGAGCGGAAGGTCCGCTTTTTGACCTTGCGATCGCGGTACGCATACTGGCCGGCCTTTTCGACTGCCTGACGCGCGACGCGGATGGTATTCTTGCGCCGGCCGCGATAGCCAGCGGCCTGTTCCAGCAACCTTTTGTGCTTGGCGCGGGTGGTAACACCCCGTTTAACTCTTGCCATTGTTCAGTACTCCGATTTTGTCTTGCGCGATTTTGTCAAAAAATCGCTTAACCCAGCCCGTAAGGCGCCCACTTCTTGATCGTCTTCGCATCTGCGTCAGAGATCGTGTCAGTGCGCCGGTGCTGGCGGATGTACTTGGCATTGTGGCTCATCAATCGGTGCCGCTTGCCAACCGCACCGTGCTTGATCTTGCCGGTGGCGGTGAGCTTGAAGCGCTTTTTGACGCCGCTCTTCGTCTTGAGCTTGGGCATTTTCGTCTCCTTGGTAAAGACACGTCAATCAGCCGTGGCAGCCCTTGTTGGCCAGGCAGATTATCGAATCCGTGTCGATGAAGCTGGCGCGGTTAGCGGACCCATCGCCGCAAGGCAAGGTTTTATGCCGCCGGACCGGGTAGTGACCGACCGATTGCTGGACCCCACCCCTTTCGAGCACCCTTGCACATGTTAATCGCGCGATTAAAGGTTGGCGGCAAGAGGAGAGATTCGCAACCATGTCGATACTCTATGATGAAGCCCAGCAGGCCATTGCCACCGAAAGCCGCCGCGTACTCGATGCCCGGATGGACAAGGGGCGCTTGCTGCGTCTGCTCGAACAAGTCGGCGAGATTGATCAGCCGTTCTGGGATACCGCGGTTGAGCAAGGCTGGACTGCACTGGCGCTGCCTGAAGAACACGATGGGCTGGGCCTGGGCCTGACCGAGTTGGGGCTGGTGGCACAGGCAGCTGGCGCGGCAACCTCGGGCGCGCCGTTTCTGACGGTCGGCTATGGCGCGGCGCAGGCCTTGCTGGCCGCCGGGCAGACCGGGCACTTGGCAGCGCTGGCCAGCGGCGACAAATTGGCGACCGTGGCCCTGGCCGAAGGCAGCGACGCGCTCCCGGCCAAATCAGCGGTGACTTTCGCGGACGGCAAGCTGAGCGGGACCAAACCGGCGGTAATCGGCGGGCTCAAGGCCGATCTGGCGGTGGTGCTGGCCAGTGCTGGCGGCCAGCCGGTGCTGGTACTGGCTGACCTGACGCTGGTTACCCGCACCGCGATAGCGAGCTTTGACAACACGCGGCTATACGCCGACCTGACCTTCGCCAATTCGCCCGCCACGCTGCTGGCCGAAGGCGCAAAGGCTTTGGTCCTCGCCCGCGATGTCCTTGCCCGGATGGCCGTGGTTACCGCGCACGAGCAGGTTGGCGGGGCCGAAGTCCTGCTCAACATCGCCCGCGATTACGCGCTGACTCGCAAGGCCTTTGGCCAACAAATCGGTGCGTTCCAATCGATCAAGCACCGAATTGCCGAGCTTTACGGACTGATCGAAGTGGCGCGGGCCAATTGCATCCACGCCGCCGCCAGTGAAGGCAATCCCGACTTCCTGATCGCCGCTGCTGACGCGCGGCTGAGCGCGACCGAAGCCTATGACACTGCGGCGCGCGATTGCATGCAGATCCATGGCGGGATCGGGGTAACCTGGGAACAGGGGCTCCATCTGCACATGCGCCGGGCGCGCAGCTTGGCGATCGAGCAGGGCAACCTGCTGTTCTGGGAAGACCTGTTGGTCGATCAATTGGCAGGAGCCGCAGCATGAGCGAACTTGAAACCTATCGCCTGAAGGCCCGCGCGTTCCTTGAAGGCATGGCCCCCAAATATGCTCGCAAAGCGCGCAGCGGCAATAGCGAGGAGCAGGATCTGGCGCTCGGCCGCGAATACATGGCGGCCAAGTACGACGCCGGGTTTGCCGGGATCAACTGGGCGACCGAGCTGGGCGGGCAGGGGCTGAGCAACCTCCACAAGATCACCTTCGATGCCGAGGAAATGCAGTTCGGCATGCCGGTGGTGTTCTTCGGGATTTCGCTGGGCATGCCGGTGCCGATGATGATCCATTACGGGCAGGATCGCGATTTCGTCAAAGAGCGCGTGACCAAGGCGCTGCGCGGTGAGGAAATCTGGTGCCAGCTGTTCTCCGAACCTTCGGGCGGATCCGATCTGGCCGCGCTGCGGACCAAGGTAGAGCCTGACGGTAACGGCTGGAAGATGAACGGCCAGAAGGTCTGGACCAGCTGGGCGCACCATGCCGATTACGGCGTGATCGTCACCCGCAGCGACCCCACCGTCGCCAAGCACAAGGGGCTGACCTACTTCTGGGTCGACATGAAGGCGCCCGGCGTCGAAGTGCGCCCGATCAAGCTGGCGGGCGGGGACAGCCACGTCAACGAGGTGTTCTTTGACGACGTCCGGATGGAAGATAACCAGCGGATGGGCGAAGTCGGCGGCGGGTTTGGCCTGGCGCTGCACACGCTGATGATCGAACGCTACATCGCCACAGACAGCGCCGGGTTTGGCCCGCATCTGGATGAATTCGTCAAGCTGGCCAAGGCTACCTCGCTCAACGGGCGGCCCGCGATTGAGGACGGGCGGGTGCGCTCGGCGATCGCGCGCAACCACGCGATGCGCGCCGGGCTCGATTCGATCACCCGCCGCGCGATGCTGATGATGCAGGCAGGGATGCAGCCGGGACCGGAAGGCTCGCTGCAGAAACTGGTAGCAGTGCGCAGCCGGCAGAAGCTGTCTGAACTGGCGCTCGATTTGCAAGGTACCGGGGCGCTGGCCTTTGATGAGCACGCCTATGTCAAGGAAGACTGGGGCACCTCATGGCTCAACGCGCCGACCGGGCGGATTGCCGGGGGTTCGGACGAGGTCCTACTCAACACCATCGCCGAAAAGGTGCTGGGGCTGCCGCAGGATTACCGCCCCGACAAGGGCGTGCCGTTCAACGCGATCCCGGCTTAGCAGGTTTGCAGGAAGGCCAGCACGCGCGCGGCGTGCTCCTTCCGGCAGATCAGCAGGTCGGGCAGGTAAGTATCGGCCTGATTGTAAACCAGTGGCGAGCCATCGAGCCGTGAGGCGTGGAGGCCATGCGCCAAGGCCACGGCGACCGGCGCGCAACTGTCCCACTCATACTGCCCGCCTGAATGCAGGTAGATGTCGGCTTGGCCCAGCACCACCGCCATCGCCTTGGCCCCGGCGCTGCCCATCGGAATCACTTCGCCATCGAGTTCAGCCGCCAAGGCCAGTGCTTCTGCGGCAGGCCGGGTGCGGCTGACCACCAGCCGCAACCGCGGCGGCGGCGGCGGCACGGCGCGCGGTTGATCGCTGCGCAAAACCAGCCCGCCCGCCAGCGCGACTGCGCCCACTGCGGCAACACCATCCACTGCCAGCGCGACATGCACCGCCCAGTCATCACGCCCTTCGCCATATTCGCGGGTGCCGTCGAGCGGATCAATGATCCACGCCCGCGAATGCTCCAGCCGGGCGGCGTTGTCCGCTTCTTCCTCAGACAGCAGGGCATCATCAGGCCGGGCGCTGCGCAGTGCGCGGCACAACAGGTCATTGGCCATGGCATCGCCGACCGCGCCCAGTTCCTTGCCGCTCAGCGCGCCTTCATCGCGCAAGCCGAGCAGCACCGTGCCCGCCTCGGCGGCAAGCTTTGCGGCGAGGTCCGCATCGGTCAGCGCCATGGTCATGGTTCTGCGGTGGCCTGCACTGGGCCGCGCTCGGTGCCCCACGTGATCGAAGTCCAGACCCGTTCGTGGAAATAATACAGCAGCACCTTGGTGATCACCTCGGTCGAGGCAATCGCGCCTGCCGCCTTGATGTTTCCGGTGAAAAACCAGCTCAACAGAAAGGTGTCGATGCTGCCCAGCACGCGCCAGCTGACCCCTTTGATGAATGAGCGGCGATGCGTTTCGTGGCCTCTAAACAGGAACATGGCGGGTCCTTTTGCTGGTCGGCCTGCTAGCAAGCACAGCGCATTCCCCCATAGTCAGTAAATCCATGCCGGCTGCAAGCAAGCCTACTGCGGCGTCACGCGTTGGCCGCGCGGCGTTTGACCAGGGTCATCCGCAGACACCGGCAAACGACTTCATCGCGCTGGTTGATCAATTCGTGCTGAAAGGTGACGATCCCCGCGCCGGGGCGGCTGCCCGATGGCTTGAGTTCGACCACCTCGCTGGTCGCGCGCATGGTATCGCCGATGAACACCGGCTTTGGCATCACCAGTTTGTCATAACCCAGGTTGGCCACCAGCGTGCCCAGCGTGGTGTCCCCCACAGACAGCCCGACCATCAGCGCAAAAGTGAAGGTGCCGTTGACCAGGATCTGCCCGAATTCGCTGGCCTTGGCCGCCTCGGCATCGATGTGCAGCGGCTGCGGGTTGTGCGTCATCACCGAGAACAGCAGGTTGTCGGTCTCGGTCACCGTGCGGCGGATTTCGTGCGCAATCGCATCGCCCACTTGCCATTCGTCGAAGTGCTTGCCTGCCATCAATTCCCTTTCCCCCCTCCCGGTACGGGAGGGGCAGTGAGACTTGGTAGCGTGCTACCTAGTCGCAGCGGGGTGGGTCCATGCGCCATCGATAGGCCGAACCCCCACCCCAACCCCTCCCCGCCGGGGAGGGGCTTGTCCTATTCCGCCGCCTCAATCCGGGCGAGCAAGGCCTCGACCTGCACTTGCGCCCCGGCCACGGCGTTAAGCTCGGCCACCGTGCCATCGAACGGCGCGGTCAGGCTGTGCTCCATCTTCATCGCCTCAAGCGTGACCAGCTTCTGGCCCTTGATGACGGAGTCGCCAGCGGCCACCTCAACCGCGATGATCTTACCCGGCATGGGCGAGAGGATATCGCCGTCGTGGGCGGAGTGGTGCGCGCCGCCATCAGTGCGGCTTTGGCGCATAACGTAAGTGCGGCCATCGTCATCGATGAGGAATCCTTCGTCCACGGCTTCAACCCACGGAAGGCTGGAAATCGATGGTTCGACGAATTCTACTTCATAATCTTCGATCCCATCGGTCAGGATCACCCTCACGGGCTCCCTTGCAGCATTGAGGCGAAATCCCGTAAGACCTGCTAGACGCTGCGGGTCGCGACCGAGATAAGTCTTACGGATGTCCTCGGGATGCCCGCCGAGCGCTCCGTCCAGTACCATCAAAGCGGTTGCCTGCAGTGCACGTGGACTTGGCGTTTCTTTGGGGAGAAGTTCGTCCAACTGCAGAGCGATGAGTCCAGTATCAAGATTCGCTGCAGCAACATCGTTATTGCGCAGAAGGTTAACGAGGAACGCCGCGTTTGTCTTTACCGGCCAGCAGCGCACCTTCTCGCACGTCTTGGCGAGTCCTTCGCGAGCCTCGTCACGGTCGCTTCCATGCACGATCAGTTTGGCAATCATGGGATCGTAGAAGGGCGAGATTTCGTCACCCGGCGTTACGCCTGTTTCGATACGGCCTTCCGTTCGCCAAGCAGTCGACAAGTCGAAATGCGTCAACGGTCCCGTACTCGGCAAAAACCCCTTCGCCGGGTCTTCGGCATACAACCGCGCTTCCATCGCCCAGCCGTTGATGCTCAGCTCATCCTGCCGCAGCGGCAGCGGCTCGCCGCTGGCGACCCGCAATTGCCAGTCGACCAGATCGACCCCGGTGATCTCCTCGGTCACCGGGTGTTCCACCTGCAGCCGGGTGTTCATTTCCATGAACCAGATCCGGTCGGCGCGCAGGCCGTCGCTGGCATCGGCGATGAATTCGATCGTGCCGGCGCCTTCGTAATCCACCGCCTTGGCCGCGCGGACGGCGGCAGCGCAGAGGGCTTCCCGCGTCGCTTCGTCCATGCCGGGGGCGGGGGCCTCCTCGATCACTTTCTGGTGGCGGCGCTGCAGGCTGCAATCGCGTTCGAACAGGTGGACGACATTGCCGTGGCTATCGCCGAACACCTGCACCTCGATATGGCGTGGGCGCTGGATGTACTTCTCGATCAGCACGTGCGCATTGCCGAACGAGCTGGCCGCCTCGCGCTGGCATGAGGTCAGCGCGTCGGCAAAGTCGCCCGCTGCCTCGACCAGCCGCATCCCCTTGCCGCCGCCGCCCGCCACCGCCTTGATCAGCACCGGATAGCCGATCTTGGCGGCTTCCTTGGCGAGATTCGCCGGGTCCTGGTTCTCGCCCAGATAGCCCGGCGTCACCGGCACGCCCGCCGCTGCCATCAGCGCCTTGGCCGCATCCTTCAGCCCCATCGCGGTGATGCTGGCGGGTTTGGGCCCAACCCAGATCAGCCCGGCATCGATGACGCTTTGCGCGAACTCGGCGTTCTCCGACAGGAAGCCGTAACCCGGATGGATCGCCTCCGCCCCGCTGGCCTTGGCGGCGGCGAGGATCTTGGCGCCGACCAGATAGCTCTCGCGCGCCGGTGACGGCCCGATATGCACTGCCTCGTCGGCTTGCCGCACATGCAGCGCCTTGGCGTCGGCGTCGGAATAGACCGCAATCGTGCGGATCCCCATGCTGCGCGCCGTGCGGATGATCCGGCAGGCGATTTCGCCGCGGTTGGCGATCAAAAGCGAAATTATCATGACTTGTCCAAACTCATTCCGGGGTGAGGCCGTCGCGGGCGCGCAAATCGTTGTGCAAGGTAGTGGCCGCCACCGCCGCATGCCCCATCGCGACGCTGATCTGGTCGAGACCAGAGACGATATCGCCCGCGGCATAAAGCCCATCAAGCCCCAGCCGCTGATGGTGATCGGTCAGGATCGTATCGTCTGCTGCGGTGCGCAGGCCTAGCTGTTTGATCAGCTTATCATTGGGATCAGAGCCGAGCGCGGGGTACAGCGTGTCGGCTTCCACCTTGGTGCCATCGGCAAAGCCGAGCCACACGCCGTCGCCCGAAAAATCATAGCTGGCGACCGGGCGCGAATCCCACGTCACCCCGGCTTTGGCCAAGTCGGCGCGGTCCTTTTCGTGCAGTTCGCACTGCTCCAACGTGAACAGCGTGACCCGGTCCGAATAGGTCCGCAGGAACAGCGCCTCGGCCACCCCGTGGCTCTCCGCCCCGATCACCGCGATGCGCTGACCGGCCGCTTCAAAGGCGTCGCAGATCGGGCAATAGCGCAGCTTGCCCGCCGCCAGCGCTTGGTCATGCACGGCGCGCGGAATGTCGGGGTAGCGGTTGACCGTGCCGGTGGCGAACAGCACCGTCCGCGCGGTGAGGTCGA
>JANNYT010000039.1:0-19830 GCA_031410255.1 Novosphingobium sp.
CGATTGGCCGCAACCGCGCCAGTGATCGCCAGATCCTTGCCTTCGCCCGGGCCGAATGCTTCGGAATAGAAGTTCGGACCAGCGGCCGGGCCATTGGTCCAGCTGCTGGTGGTGTTGTTATGGTTGAACCACACGCCAATGCTGTTGGTCTTGGCGTCGATGGTGTTCTGCGAGAAGGTGTAATCGATCGTGACCGAAAGGTTTTCCTTCGGCTTGATCTGCAGCACCAGCTGGCCGTTAATCCGCTCGCGGTCCACCTCGGTAAAGTCATACCCGGCGTTCTGCGTCACCTGATAGACGTCGGTCGCCTTGGGGTGATTGGTGACCTGGGCAAAGTTGCCGCGCCAGTCATTGGCATCGACCGGCAGTGAGCCCCAGTTGTTTTCGTTGCCGAGGTAACCTTCGCGCCAGCCGGCGTTGAACTGCGCCTGCGCTGATTTGCGGCGTTGATACGATCCGCTGACCAGGATCCCGATCCGGTCATCGGCAAAGGTATCGCTGATGATCCCCGAAACTTCGGGTGAGGTCTTGGTGCCGCTGAAGCCTGAGGTGTCGAACACCATCTTGCCGGCGATGCTGCCCTGCAGGCCAGGGCGGCTGAGCGGGCGCGGGGTCTTGATATTGATGACCGAGCCGATCCCGCCGGTTGGCAGGCTGGCGCGACCAGACTTGTAGACTTCGACCGCAGCAATGCCTTCAGAGGCGAGGTTGGCGAAATCGAAGCTGCGTGATGCGGGGGCTTCGCAGCAGCTGCCCAGGCCCGAGGCGGGCATCTGGCGGCCATTGAGTAGCACCAAGTTGAAGTCCGGACCAAACCCGCGAACGGTAACCTTGGAACCTTCGCCATTGCTGCGGTCAATCGACACGCCGGTGATCCGCTGCAGCGATTCGGCCAGGTTGGTATCAGGGAATTTGCCGATGTCTTCGGCAGAGATCGCATCGACGACGCCTTGGCCGTCGCGCTTGATCGAAAGTGATTTTTCAAGGCTGGCGCGAATTCCGCTGACCACGATTTCGTCAACCGGCTCGTCGCTCGTCGCGCCTGCATCCGGTGCGGTTTGCGCCATTGCCGCGCTGCTGCTGACGGCAATCGCCAGCACCGAAACTCCGATAATCCCGGCGCGCCGAACGCGCTGCGAAACAACCTTCATGCAATCCCTCCCCTGTGCCGCGACTCGACGTCCGACTTATTGTGAACGTTCACCTAAATGAGAACGTTCCCTTGGTCAAGCCCGGACCGACGCTTTTCCGCAGCCTGAAAAGAGCCACTGGCGCAGCGCAGATTGCCCGGGTTTGTCAAACCAGCAGGCAGGGGCAAACATATATATATCCGCTGCGACAACTAAACCGGGAACCAATTCGGTCGTTCGTTCGTTTGTGAAGTCAAACGCCATTTCGACATTTTATTTATATAAAACAGTTACATATAAGCTTGACGGAGTGTCGCTAAAGCCTATCTGGAGGCATGGTATCTGGCCGAAGCACCACTGTGTGCTGACGGCCGCAACAGGAGTTTATTTATGAAAAGTTCAACGGCGCGCTTTGCGCTGCTTAGCGGCGTGTCCAGCGCTGCGGCAATCTTCCTGCTTCCCACGGCCGCGCAGGCGCAGACCACCACCTGCTCGCAGCTTGGCACCACGATCACTTGCGTGGACGGCGCGGTTCCCGTGCTGACCGCAACCACCTCTGCCAATACCAGCACCACCGCCGGACCCGGCCTGGTCACCTCCAACATCACCGATGCATCGACCACCACCTATGTCGTCACCGCACCGATCACGACGACCGGCGTAACCGGGGTCACCCTGACTTCAACCGGCGGCGCGCTCAGCTTTAGCCCATCGGGCACCACTGGCGGCGTCAACATCACCACGATCGGCGGCGTCGGCGCCAATGGCATAACGCTGAATACGGCTGGCCAGACTGCGTTCGTCAATGTCGGCAACATCGCAACCAGCGGAACCAATTCGTTTGGCGTACTCGCCAATGGCGGGACCGACCTCAAGCTGCAGGCAGGCAACATCACGACGACCGGCCTGACCAGCACTGCAATCGATGCGGGTGCGCAAACCGGCACGATCGCAATCTCGGCTGGTAACATTACGGCAACTGGCCGCGGCGTGCGCGCTGTGGGCGGCAACGCTGGCAGCAACACCGTTTCGGTCGGCAACGTCGTTACCGGTGACCGCGGCATTCTGGCCAATGGCGGCACGGTTTCGGTGACCGCGGGCAACATCACCACCTCGACCAACGGCGGCACCACGCCGGGCGGTTATGGTGTCGCGGCACAGGCCTTCTCGGGCAACGCCACGGTTCGTACCGGTGCGGTCAACACCGTTAACGGCGCGGGCATCATCGGCTCGGCGTTCAGCGCGACGGGTTCGGTCGATATCGGCGGCTGCCCCACCGTCTCGACCATTGGCAACAATTCGACCGCAGTGGTCGGACAGGCCAATGGCACCGGTTCGGTCACGATCAACTGCGGCGCGCTGACCACCACGGGTGACAACAGCAACGGCGTGTTCTCGACTTCGAACGGCGGCAACATGCTGGTCAACATCACCTCGGCCACCACCTCGGGCGTCGGCGCTTACGGCGTCACCGCCAACACCACCGGAACTGGCACCGTGACCACCAACGCTGGGGTCATCACCACCACCGGGCTTGGTGCAACCGGGCTTTATAGCCGCGCCGGAACTGGCGCGATTGATGCTGGCTACGGCAACATCACCACTTCGGGTCTGGTCGCTGGCGGCAACACCGCAGCGGCGCTTGATCTGGGTTCGACCGGAACGATCAACCTGCGCGGGGCCGGCTCTACGCTGCGCACCAACGGCGCGGGCGTTACCGCTGTGCTGATCAGCGGCGCGGGCGTGACCGGCAACCTGGGCAACGTCACCACCACCGGTGCGGGTTCGCAGGGTGCGGTCATCACTTCGACTGCCCCGGTTAACCTGACCGTCGGAACGGTTGCCACCACCGGCAACGCGCTGACCGTCAATGGCGGCACCAGCGCAGTCGCGCTGACCACCGGCACGGTCACCGCGAATGACGCGGGTGCAACCGGCACGGTGATCAACACCACCGGCGCGGTTACCTTCACCGGCGGCAAGCAGACTGCCAACGGCGCGAACGCGCTCAGCATTGCTGGCGGAGCAGGCGCAATCAACGCTACTGTCGCTGGCGCAGCGACCACGGGTGTTGGCACGGCGGTGAACATCACCGGCACCGGCCCCTTGAGCTTCGTCAACACCGGCGCGATCACCACCACCGGTGCTACTTCGAGCGGGATCAACATCTCGGGCGTCACCACTGCGGCGGTTACTTGCGGTAACGTTTCGACCACCGGCGCCGCCAGCCCGGCGGTTGTCGTTGCTGCGAACGGCACGACCAACGTTTCTTGCGGCACGGTCAGCACCACCGGTGCCGGCAGCGACGCGATCATGGTCAGCAACACCGCTGGCACCACCACGGTGACCTCCGGCACGACCACGGCGAGCGGCCTTGGTTCACGCGGGATCGTCGTCAGCTCGAGCGCTCCTGCAGCAACCGGTCTGGTTACGGTCAATACCGGCGTTGTGACTGCGAACGGCAATGCAGTGATGGCAACATCGACCGGCGGCGCCAATGTGATCGTCAACGCGGGCGGCAATGTCACCTCGGCGCTTGGTACGGGCATCACCGCCACGACGGCCGGCACCACTGCAGTGACAATTGCAACCGGCACCACCACCACCGGGCTTCAGGGCGTCAGCCTGCAGGGCACTGCTGGCAACACGCTGGTTGTTAACGGCACGCTGCGCAACACGGGCGGCACCACGCCATATACCGTGCTGGCAGGCGGTCCGTTCACGCTGACCTTGGCGGCCACCGGCACAATCGTCGGACCGCTGGCGTTCACCACTGGCAACGACACGTTCAACAACCTGGGCACCTTCGCCCTGCCAGCGTCGATCGATTTCCTCGCCGGGACCGACGTGTTGAACAACAGCGGCACGCTGACCGCCTTCACCGGCACTTCGGCGATCACCAATCTGGAAACGTTCAACAACCAGGGCGGCACGATCGACATGCGTGACGGCGCGGCCAATGATACGGTCAACCTCGCTAATTCGAACTATGTTGCAACCGGCGGTGCCCAGCTGGGGATCGATGTGGTTGGCAATGGTTCGGTCAATACGGCAGACCGGCTGATCATCGGCGGGACCACCACCGGCACGACCACCGTTCTGGCGAACTTCGTCAACCCGGTGATCGATACGACCGGGCCGCTGATTGTCGACTCGACGCTCAACAACCTGACCGCCGGTCAATTCGTCCTTGCTGGCACCACCAGCCTGGGCCTGATCAACTATGGTGTGCAGGTTCGCGCCGGCGACGCCTATCTGGTCTCAACCGCCGATGCCCGCATCTATGACACGGTGTTCGTGGGCCGCCAGGCCCGCGATCTGTGGTACAGTTCGGCTGATGCCTACAGCTCGTATGCCACGGCCCGCCGGGTCAGCTACGGCCAGGAACGCAGCCATCCGCTGGGGATCTGGGCGCAGCTATATGGTGAGCGTCAGACCACCGGTGATACCAACCGTACAGTTACTGCCTTTGGTTCGAACTACGTCGTCAATGACGAAATCCGCACCAACTATCGCGGCGCGCAAGGCGGGCTGGACTTTGGGACTGCCAACTTCGTGGTCGGTGTAACCGGCGGTTACGAACGGGCCCGCAGCACCTCGGTCAATGGCACGTCGATCTGGACAGAAGGCCACAACTACGGCGCCTATGCCCAGTTTGGCATGACCACTGGGCTGTACATCGGCGCGCTGGTCAAGCGAGATGATTACCGCACCTTGCTGACCAACGGTGGCTTCCAGAACGGCTATGCCAACCCGCGTTCGCACAGCACCGGTGCCGAAGGTGAAATCGGCTTCCGCACCGGCGGCATGGGCAATATCAACTTCGATCTGGGGGCTGGCTTCGCTTACGTCAAAACCCACATGGACACGTTCAGCTTCGGCAACATCGGTGTTTCCGAAAACGAACTGACCAGCCAGCGCGGCCAGGCCCATATCCGGGCTACTTACGCAGGCTCGCTGGCACCGTTCATCGAAGTGCGCGGCTTCCATGAATTCAAGGACAACAACAGCTACCTGCTGAGCAGCGGTCTGGGTACCTCGACGCTTGACGGATCGAACAAGGGCACCTGGGCGCGGATCGAAGCCGGTATCGGCGGCGGTACGCAAGGCGGCCCGCTGATCAGTGCCTGGGCGAATGTTGGCGATACGACCGGGTTCGGTCTGCGCGCCGGCTTCCGCTTCTAAGCCAAGCCAAGACGAGCAAGAATGGGGCGTCCGGGCAACCGGGCGCCCTTTTCATGCGCGCGGGATTCGCGGCTGGGCCGAGAGCCGTTCGATGGCGGCGCGCGCAATCGGGCTGAGCGCAGTGCGGTCGGCGGCCAGAACAGCGGCCTTCATGCGCGGGTCCCAGAAGTCAGTGAGGTGCTGCGTCGTCGCCGTGATCGCTGCTTCCTCGCCGCCAGCGGCCAAGTTGCGGGCGATCTGGTTGACCATATAGAGCAGATGTTCGGTGTTCATCGGCCTACTCGGCGGGCTCGGCCGCGCCCGCGATCCGGCGGCTGCGGGCCGACCACGCGGCGTAGTCTTCCTGCCAGTCGGTCGGGCCGTTGGATGCCATGACCTGCACTGCCGTCACCTTGTATTCGGGGCAATTGGTAGCCCAGTCGGAATATTCGGTCGTGACGACATTGGCCTGCGTCGCAGGGTGATGAAAGGTGGTATAGACCACGCCCGGCGCGACCCGGTCAGTCACCGTCACGCGCAGTGTCGTCTCGCCAGTGCGGCTGGCCAGGCGGGTCCAATCACCATCGTTAAGGCCGCGGTTTTCGGCATCGGTAGGATGCATCTCGAGCAGATCTTCCGGGTGCCAGACCGTGTTTTCAGTGCGCCGGGTCTGCGCGCCGACATTGTACTGGCTCAGGATCCGCCCGGTGGTCAGCAGCAGCGGAAAACGCGGGCCGGTCTTCTCGTCGGTCGGGACATAATCGGTCACCACGAACTTGCCCTTACCGCGCACGAAGCCATCGACATGCATGATCGGGCTGCCGTCAGGTGCGGCGGCGTTGACCGGCCATTGCAGCGATCCGGCAGCATCGAGCCGGGCGTGGCTGACCCCGGCAAAGCTGGGGGTCAGCCGGGCGACTTCATCCATGATCTCGCCCGAATTGGCGTAATTCCACTCCAGCCCCATGGCATTGGCGAGCGCCTGGGTGACTTGCCAGTCCTCCATTCCGTTCGCCGGTTCCATCACCTTGCGGACCATCTGGATCCGGCGCTCGGCATTGGTGAAGGTTCCGGTCTTTTCCAGAAAGGTCGATCCCGGCAGGAAGATGTGCGCGTAGTCAGCCGTTTCGTTGAGGAACAGGTCGTGGACAATCACGCAGTCCATCGCCTTGAGCCCGGCCGCGACATGATGCGTGTTGGGATCGGATTGGAGGATATCCTCACCCTGAATGTACAGCGCGCGGAACGAACCATCGAGCGCGGCGTCGAGCATATTGGGAATGCGCAGCCCCGGCTCGGGATCGAGCGGGACGCCCCAATCCGCCTCAAACAGCGCGCGCGTTGCCGCGTCAGAGATATGACGATAGCCCGACAGCTCGTGCGGGAAGCTGCCCATATCGCAAGCGCCCTGAACGTTGTTCTGGCCCCGCAGCGGGTTCACCCCAACGCCGCGCCGACCGATGTTGCCGGTAACCATCGCCAAGTTGGCAATCGCCATCACGGTCGAGCTGCCCTGGCTGTGTTCGGTCACGCCGAGCCCGTAGTAAATTGCCGCGTTGCCGCCGGTAGCAAACAGCCGGGCTGCTGCACGCAGATCGCCGGCGGGAACGCGGGTCACCGCTTCGAGCACTTCGGGGCTGTGGCGCGCTTCGCAGACAAATTGCGCCCAATCCTGATATTCGTCCCAGTCGCAGCGCGCCCGGATAAACGCCTCGTCCGCCAAGCCTTCGCTGACGATGACGTGCGCCATCGCGGTGAGCACGGCGACATTGGTGCCGGGCTGGAGCGGCAGATGATATGCCGCCTCGATATGCGGCGAGCGGACCAGATCGATCCGGCGCGGGTCGATCACGATCAGCTTGGCACCTTTACGCAGCCGCCGCTTCATCCGGCTGGCAAAAACCGGATGCGCGTCGGTCGGGTTGGCGCCGATGACTAGGATCACGTCGCTTTGATCGACCGAATCGAAGTCCTGCGTCCCGGCGCTGGTCCCGAACGTAGTCTTGAGGCCGTAGCCGGTCGGTGAATGGCAGACCCGCGCGCAGGTATCGACATTGTTTGAGCCGAACCCGGCGCGAACCAGCTTCTGCACCAGGAACGTCTCCTCGTTGGTGCAGCGGCTCGAGGTGATCCCGCCGAGCGCGCGCGCGCCATGCTGCGCCTTGATCGCGTTCAGCCGCGCGGCGGTGAAAGTCAGCGCTTCATCCCACGATACCTCGCGCCACGGCTGGTCGATGCTTGTCCGGATCATCGGGCTGGTTATGCGGTCTTGATGATTGGCATAGCCCCAGGCGAACCGCCCCTTGACGCAGGAATGGCCGTGGTTGGCCTTGCCGTCCTTCCACGGCACCATCCGCACCAATTGCTCGCCGCGCATCTCGGCGCGGAAGGTGCAACCGACCCCGCAATAGGCGCAGGTGGTAATGACCGCGCGCTCGGGCTTGCCAATCTCCTTGACCGCCTTTTCCTGCAGCGTCGCGGTCGGGCAGGCCTGCACGCAAGCACCGCAGCTGACGCATTCGGAAGAGAGAAAATCGTCCCCCGCCTGCCCCGCGCTGACCTTGGTGGCAAAGCCGCGCCCGTCGATGGTCAGCGCCAGCGTACCCTGCACTTCGTCGCACGCGCGCACGCAACGCGAACAGGCGATGCATTTGCTGGGGTCGAAATCGAAGTAGGGGTTCGAGCTATCGGTGGCCAAGCCAAGGTGATTATCGCCCGCATAGCCATAGCGCACGTCGCGCAAGCCCACGGCGGCGGCTTGGTCCTGCAGCTCGCAGTCGTTGTTGGCGCTGCAGGTCAGGCAATCGAGCGGATGGTCGGAGATGTATAGTTCCATCACCCCCGTGCGCAGTTTTTGCAGGCGCGGAGTCTGGGTGTGTACGACCATGCCTTCTGCGGCCGGCGTAGTGCAGCTGGCCGGGGTGCCGCGCATCCCTTCGACTTCGATCAGGCACAGCCGGCATGATCCGAACGCGGCCACGTTGTCGCTGGCGCACAGTTTGGGGATCGACCCGCCGCACTCGGCCGCCGCGCGCATTACGCTGGTGCCAGCCGGGACGGTAACCGGGCGGCCGTCGATCGTCAGCGAAACGCTTGTCTCGGCATGGACTTCGGGGGTGCCGAAATCGCTCTGGCGCTCATAGCCCATCGCGGTGCTCCTGTGCCTGCTTGGCAGGCGGTCTGATACTAGCACGTTTGGCCGCAACCTGCACGGCCCCTGCGCCGCTGTCCCAGCTGAAGCTCACGTGAAATCCTCCGGCCAGTGTTTCAGCGCACTTAACACCGGGTAAGGCGTGAACCCGCCCAACGCGCACAGTGAACCGAACTTCATCGTTTCGCACAGGTCTTCAAGCAGTTGCAGGTCTTCGGCGCGGCTGCGCAGCTGCTTGGGCGCGTTGTGCATCTGCGGCAGGGCCGCGACATCATCCGGAGCGGAGCTTGGGTCGCTGCGGATCCGGTCGATCAGCTCGACCCCGCGGACCGCGCCGATCCGGCACGGGGTGCACTTGCCGCAGCTTTCCGCCGCACAGAACTGCATGGCAAAGCGGGCCATCTGGCCCATATCCGCGCTGTCATCGAACACCACAATCCCGCCGTGCCCGATCAGCGCATCGGCGATGGTATAGGCTTCGTAATCGAAGGGAATATCGAACTGGCTGGGCGCAAGGTAGGCCCCTAGCGGCCCGCCGACCTGCACTGCCTTGACCAGGCGGCCCGACGCGGTGCCGCCGCCCACATCGTAAATCAGTTCGCGCAGGGTGATCCCGAAAGCGGTTTCGTAAAGCCCACCATGCTTGATGTTGCCCGCCAGCTGGATCGGCATGGTGCCTTTGGAACGCGCGATCCCGTGACTGTCATAAAGCGCGGCGCCGCCTTCGATCAGGATGTGCGGTATTGCGGCGAAAGTCAGCACATTGTTGACCACGGTCGGGCAACCGAACAATCCCTCCAGCGCGGGCAACGGCGGCTTGGCGCGGACTTCGCCGCGCTTGCCCTCGATCGAATTGAGCATCGAGGTTTCTTCGCCGCAGACATAGGCCCCCGCCCCGACCCGGACCTCGATCACCAAGGGGGCAATCAGCTTTGCCGCGAGATCGAGCGCCGTGTTGAGCTTGGCAATGGCATGCGGATATTCGCTGCGAACGTAGATGTAACCGCGGCTGGCGCCGACTGCATGTGCGGCGATTGCCAGGCCTTCGATCAGCTGAAGCGGATCGCCTTCCATCAGCATCCGGTCAGCAAAAGTGCCGCTATCGCCTTCATCCGCGTTGCAGAGGACGTACTTTTGCGCGCCCGGGGCATTGGCGACGGTCTGCCACTTGATCCCGGCCGGAAAGCCCGCCCCGCCGCGTCCGCGCAGCCCCGATTGGGTCACTTCTTCGATCAGCTGTTCAGGCGAAAGCGAGCGCGCGCGGGTCAGCCCGGCCCAGCCGCCGGTCACGGCATAATCTTCAAGGCTCAGCGGCCGCGTTTTGCCCGCTCGCGCAAAAGTCAGGCGTTGCTGATGCGCGATGAAGGGATGCTCGGCGATTGCGCCGATGCATTTGTCGCAGGCTCCTGACAGGATAGCCGGGACATCGGCTGGGCTGGCTGGCCCAAAGCCGATCCCGCCGATCTCGACCAGTGGCTCGAGCCAGTGCATCCCCCAGCTGGAAACGCGTTCGACCGTGCAGCCAGCTGCAGCGAAAGCGTCGGCCATTTGATCGGCCCCGCAGGCCGTGGCCAGCGCATCGTCGGAAATGCGGACCACAGTCATGCTGACTGGACCAGTTTGACCAGCGCCGCCTCGTCGAGCCGAGCGTAGACCGTCTCGCCCACCCGTGCCGCCGGGCCAGCGCTGCACAAGCCGAGGCAATAGACCGTCTTGAGCTTGACCCGCGTCCCCGCCGCTTGTTCAGCCGCCGCGATCAGCGCCTCGACCCCGCGCGCCTGGCACGCCTCGGCGCGGCATAGCTGGACCACGGGGCGCGGATCGGCGGCCGGGGTGAAGTCATGGTAGAAACTGACCACCCCGTGCACTTCGGCACGGCTCAGATTGAGCGCGTGCGCGATTGCCGCTTCGGCCGGGGCATCAACGCAGCCGAATTCGGCTTGCACCGCGTGGAGAATTGGCAGCAGCGGCCCCTCGCGCCCCACATGAGCAGCGATGATCTCACCGAGGCGCGTGTTATCGGTCACGCCTTCAGGCGCTCCGCATGCCAGCCGACATGATCGGCCATGAAGCTGCTGATGAAGTAGTACGAATGGTCATAGCCCGGCTGCATCCGGACCGTCGCCGCGATCCCGGCCTTGCGGCAGGCCATTACCAGCAGTCCGGTCTTGAGCTGCTCGTGCAGGAAGTTGTCGGCCTCACCTTGATCGACCAACAGATCAGGTAGTCGCGCCCCGTCCTCGATCAGCGCGCAGGCGTCATATTCTCGCCAAGCTTCGCGGTCTGTCCCCAGATAGCCGCTCAGCGCCTTTTCGCCCCATGGGCAATTCAGCGGGCTGACGATCGGGGAAAACGCACTGACCGAACGGTAGCGGTCGGGATTGCGCAGGCCGATCGTCAAGGCGCCATGCCCGCCCATGCTGTGCCCAGTGATCCCCTGCCGTTCCATATCGGCAGGAAATTCGGCGGCGATCAAGGCGGGAAGCTCGGTCTCGACATAATCGCGCATCCGGAAATTCGCGGCCCACGGGGTCTGTGTGGCATTCACATAGAACCCAGCGCCTTTGCCGAAATCATAGCCGTCATCATCGGGCACATCGTCGCCGCGCGGACTGGTGTCGGGCGCGACGAAGATGATGCCGTGCTCCGCGCAGGCCGCACGGTACTCGCCTTTTTCGGTGACGTTGGCATGGCTGCAGGTCAGGCCCGACAAGTACCATAGCACCGGCAGCTTCGCGCCCGGGGTATGATCAGGCACGAACACCGAAAACGTCATCGCTGTGCCCGTAGAAGCGCTCTGGTGCGTGTAAACACCCTGCGTGCCGCCGTGAGCGCGGTTGCTGGAGACAGTTTCCATCACGTGGTCCGGATGAACCCGCAGAGCTTGTTGCCCGACGGATCGCGCAGGTAAGCCAGATAAAGCACGCGGCCATCGGGCGGGCGACGTTCGCCCGGCGGATCCTCGATCGCGGTGCCGCCAGTGGCGAGGCCGGCGGCGTGCCAGGCGTCGACTTCGGCCGGGGAAGCGGCGAGAAAGCCCAGGGTGTGGCCGTTGCCACCCGAGACCGGTTCACCGTTGAGCGGCTTGGTGATCAGCAATCGCCCGCCACTATGTGCATAGGACAAGCGGCCGCGCCCGTCGATTGCGCCAGAAGGCACGCCCAGTGCGCCCAGGGTTGCATCGTAGAAGTGCTTGGCGGCTGCGATGTCCTCCGCGCCGATGGTTACGTGACTGAACATTCCCCTAGCTCCTCAAAATACCACGACGCTGCGGATGCTTGTTCCGGCGTGCATCAACTCGAACGCTTTGTTGATGTCTTCCAGCCCCATCACGTGGGTGATCATCGGGTCGATCTCGATCTTGCCGGTCATGTACATGTCGACGATCTTGGGCACGTCGGTCCGGCCTTTCGCCCCGCCGAAGGCCGTGCCGCGCCAGTTGCGGCCGGTCACCAGCTGGAACGGGCGGGTGGCGATCTCCTTGCCGGCCTCGGCCACGCCGATGATGATGCTGGTGCCCCAGCCGCGGTGGCAGGCTTCAAGCGCGGTCCGCATGACTTCGGTGTTGCCGGTGGCGTCGAAGGTATAGTCGGCTCCGCCATCGGTCAGCGCGACCACTGCCGCGACCACTTCCTCGCGGCTCATGCCCTTCGAATTGAGAAAGTCGGTCATCCCGAACCGGCGGCCCCACTCCTCGCGCGCCGGGTTGATATCGACCCCGATGATCTTGCCCGCGCCGGCCAGCCGCGCGCCCTGGATCACGTTGAGCCCGATCCCGCCCAACCCGAACACCACGACATTGTCGCCGACCTGGACCTTGGCGGTGTTGATCACCGCGCCGACCCCGGTGGTCACCCCGCAGCCGATGTAGCAGGCGGACTGGAACGGGGCGTCGTCGCGGATCTTGGCCAGCGCGATTTCGGGCAGCACGGTGAAGTTGCTGAAGGTGCTGCAGCCCATGTAGTGGTAGATTGTCTGGCCCTTATAACTGAACCGGCTGGTGCCATCGGGCATCAGACCCTGGCCTTGCGTGGCACGGATCGCGGTGCACAAGTTAGTCTTGCCGCTGAGACAGCTTTTGCACTGGCGGCATTCGGGCGTGTAAAGCGGGATCACGTGATCGCCCGGTTTGACCGAGGTCACCCCCGGCCCAACCTCGCGTACAATGCCCGCGCCTTCATGGCCGAGCACGCTGGGGAACAGCCCCTCGCTGTCGAGCCCGTCGAGGGTATAGGCATCGGTGTGGCAGATCCCGGTCGCCATGATTTCCACCAGCACCTCACCGGCCTTGGGCCCCTCAAGGTCCAGCTCGACGATCTCAAGCGGCTGTTTGGCGGCAAAAGCTACGGCAGCACGGGTCTTCATCGGTGGTTCTCCTGATCTTCAACTGTGAGCCTCTGCCGGCAAGCCGCCAACAAGGATTTTTTGAGCATACGCATTCCAGGCCCGCTACCACATCCTCGATGTATCGGCCGGGGCGCTGCTTACTTGAAAACAATCGTCCGGCTGCCGTTCAGCAAGACCCGGTGTTCAAGGTGCAACTTGACCGCGCGCGCCAACACGCGGCTTTCAGTATCCTGCCCCTGCGCAATCAAGTCTTCAACGGTGTCGGCATGATCGACGATCGAGACATCCTGGGTGATGATCGGCCCCTCGTCGAGATCGGGCGTGACATAGTGCGCCGTCGCCCCGACCATTTTCACCCCGCGCTCGTAGGCCCGGTGATAAGGCTTCGCGCCCTTGAAGCCGGGCAGGAAGCTGTGGTGGATATTGATCACGCGGCCATCCAGCTTGCGGCATAGCTGGTCGGACAGCACCTGCATGTAGCGGGCCAGAATAATCAGATCGACCTCTTGCTCCTCCACCAGCTTGATCAGCTGCGCCTCCTGCTCGAGCTTGTTTTCAGGGGTGATCGGCAGATGAAAGAATGGAATTTCCTCGTGCGCGGCGCGGCGCTGCCAGGTGGTGTGGTTCGAAACCACGCTGGTCACCTCCATCGGCAGGCGATTGGTCGAAGTGCGGTAGAGCAGATCGTTGAGGCAATGCCCGCCCTGGCTGACCATGATCATCGCCTTGAGCTTGCGGCGCAGATCGTGAATCCGCCAATCCAGCCTGAACGCAGTGGCGACCGGCGTGAAAGCCGCAGTAAAGCTCTCGATCGTCATCGCTGCGGGACCGGATAGCGCGACCCGCATGAAGAAGCGGCCGGTCGAGCTATCGCCGTACTGCGAACTTTCAACGATATTGCAATCCTGGCTGGCGATCGAGTTGGCCACCGCTGCGACGATGCCCTTGCGGTCCTCTGTCGCAATCAGCAGTACGAAATCAGCACCTTTTTGCATCACGGTCCCCGGTCGATAAGCGATGGCGGCTGGGGCTAGCCGCGTCGAGTTGGCTGGTCCATTGTCGGGCTGGCTACATTAGGCGTTCTGATTGCAACATGTAGAAGTTGTGATCGATTCACGAATAAATTTTACCGGTCGGGAAAATTTGGTGAATTGCCTCTTTGAGCGCGGGGAGACAGCCTTCGGTATGCCTGAATGGGATTAAAACATCCCACGGGCCCAGGGACATTGGGGAGAGATAAATTGAGAGCCAGCTGGAAATTTTCGTCGGCAATTGTCGCTGTGGCGATCCTCGGTGCTGGGGCACCGGCCTTTGCTCAGGATGCGGCCGCGCCGGGTGCGAAGCAGGCCGATGATGGCAGCATTGCCGATATTGTTGTTACCGCGACCCGGCGCGAAGAAACGCTGAACAGGATCCCGGTTGCGGTTCAGGCCCTCAGCGGCGATGCGCTGCAGAATCTGAACGTCACCAATTTCGACAAGCTGATCGAATTCTTGCCAAACGTTCAGGCGGCCTCGCAAGGGCCGGGCACTTCGGCGATCTATATTCGCGGCCTTTCGACCGACACACCGGGTCTGCAGATCGTCGGTACGGCTGGCGCTGCACCAAATGTCGCATTGTATCTCAATGATGCACCTGCGGCCACGCCGGGCCGCAACCTTGACGTTTATGCCGCCGACCTCCAGCGCGTTGAAGTTCTCGCCGGGCCGCAAGGCACGCTGTTCGGGGCGAGCTCGATGGGCGGTGCCGTGCGCTACATCACAAACAAGCCCGATTTGCATGAATTCCATGCTGGCTTCACGGGCTCGTACGCGATGACAAAAGGCGGTAAAGACAGTGTCGCTGGTCAGGCCTATCTCAACATCCCGGTTATCGACGATAAGTTCGCGATCCGTCTGGTGGTCTATAACGACCAGCAGGGCGGTTATATCGATAACGTCGCCGGAACCTATCAAATGCCATTCAACGGCCACGTCGGCGAAGCGGGGAAATTGCCCGAAGGCAACCCGCTGCTCGTTCGGCGCGCGCTGGAATCGTGCACCGGCGTGGTTAACTGCACGGGCAGCACATATCGTGCGCCCATTCGCCAGAAGATCAACAATGATCAGTTTGTTGAGGATAATTTCAACGACGCGAGCTACATCGGCGGCCGACTTGCAGCGACATTCAAGCTCAACGACGATTGGTCGATTGACGTCATGCACATGCGGCAGCGCCTGAAGACTGATGGTGTTTTCAACTATGAGCCAGGGGTCGGCGACCTTAAGGTGACGCAGTTCAACCCCAACTCGCTGCGCGATGACGTCGATTTGACGACGCTGACGATCAAGGGCCGCCTCGGCTTCCTGGACGTCATTTATTCGGGTTCCTACCTGAACCGAACCTCGGTTCAGAAGGCCGACTATGCCTCCTATTCTAACATTGGTCTGTTCCTGCCTTACTATGAATGCGATCGCGGTGTTTACTACACGGCTGCATATAACGGAAACATCGGCAACACGTGCTACACGCCAAGCAAATCGTACAAGGTCCGCAACGAAAACAAGCGGTATACGCACGAACTCCGCATCTCGACACCTTCGACTGGCCGCATTCGCGCAACCGCTGGCGTGTTCTATGATGTCAACAAGCTCAATGACAACACTGACTGGTCTTACCTCCAGCAATCTGCCGGCTTCATTAACCAGCGTCGTGCCAATCCGGCCGTCAACCCTTTTGACGCTGCATTGAAACCGATCGGCGTCGGCTTCTTCAACGACGTGCAGCGCCGGGATCGCCAGTTCGCAATCTTTGGTGAGGCTGCCTTCGATATCGTTCCGGAAAAGCTGACGCTTACCCTCGGGGCGCGCTACTACGATGAGCGGGCGTCGCAAAATGGTTCATCGAACATGAGCTTTCCTCAATACAGCGCAACCGCGAACTGCCCGGCGTCGCCTGGCGGACGCGCGGTCTACAACGCGTCTACGGGCACCTACAGCGTTGGCCCAACACCACCTCAATATTACTCTTGCAGTGCCAATCTCAATGAAGTGCTTAAAGCTGTGTCCCCAGCGAAATACACAGGCTTGCTCAAAAAGGCCAACCTGACGTACCGGCTGGGTGATCGTTCGTTGGTTTATGCGACCTATTCGGAAGGCTACCGGCCGGGCGGGTTCAATCGCAAGCCATGCAACATCGGAAGCGCAACCTGCCCGACTGCAGCGGACTTTGCGAAGCTGGCAGCCTACGTTCCCGATGAAGTGAAGAACTATGAAATCGGGGCCAAGTTTTCGCTGCTCAACCGGTCGCTGCAAATCAACCTTGCAGCTTATCAGATCGACTGGTCGAACATCCAGATCACCTTGTTCGATCAGAACATCTCGAATCAGACGTTTACGACCAATCTGGTCGACGCCCGGATCAAGGGGATCGAAGGTGATGTGACGTGGCGGGCAACCCCCGAGCTCACGTTCAACGCGGCAGGTTCCTACAATGATTCGTCGCTGACCAGGTACCGCAAGAACACCGTTGTGCTGCTACCGCTGGGCAGTCCGCTGTCCAACAGCCCCAAGTTCCAGTTCAACATCAGAATGCGGTACGAAAAGCAATTGGCATCGGGTCTGAAACCTTACTTCCAGGCTTCGTTCCACCATGTCGGCAGCAGCATTTCGTCGATCATCGACAATGTCAGCATCCGCTATCCGACCTTTAACGCAACCGCTGGTTATGCGCCCAGTGTGCCGGTGACTTACAACGGCGTGACCATCAGGCCGGGTGATGTCGTAACTCCGTTGCGTGCGTCGCAGCCGCAGGCTTCGTATAACACTTTCAGTGCCGCATTCGGTTTCAGCAGGGACAATTGGACCCTGGAACTGTTCGGCGAGAACCTGACCGATGAACGTCCTGAATTGTACAAAAGCGGTAATGACGGCGAACTTCGTATCACCACCTCGCGCCCACGCACGATCGGTGTACGCGTTTCCTTCTCGATGTAATCGCTTCGGGTCGCCCTTTTTCCCATTGGGGGAAGGGCCGGGGTGACTGCTGCTGAAAGGCGCAAGACCGGACAAGGCCGGGGGTCGATCTGAGACGATCACCTCCGGCCTGTTTTTTTGACCAGCAAGCGCAATTGCCGGGCAACAGATATTCTTACTTTCGCCGAATTTTCGGCTATTCCGGTGTCCGATGACAGAGATCCCCAGATGACGCAGACCGCGATCGAGCCGAGCAACAGCGAACTCTCGCTCGGCCATGCCCGCAGTCTGGTGCAGAACGGCAAGCTGCCGGAAGCGGCCCGACTGTGCGAGGAGCTGCTCGCCGCCGAGCCCGAAAATGGCGATGCGCTTTACACGCTGGCCTTGACCCGCAGGCTGCAGCGCCAATTTGCGCGGGCCCTGGCTCTTGGCGACGATCTGATCAAGCTCGAACCGGCGAATGGCCGGGCCCATCAGGAACGCGGACATTGCCTGCGCGATATGGGGGACAGTTCCGGCGCGCTGGCGGCCTACCAGAACGCAGTCACCCACAATTCTGCGTTGATCGGCAGCTGGACCATGCTGGCGGAAATCCATGCGGCCGCAGGGCGAAGCGAGGCTGCGGAATTTGCCGAGGCTCAGCGTGATTACCTGGCCGACCTGCCCCCCGAACTGCTCACCGTGGCCAATTTTATCCAGGACGGGCGCTTCCTCAAGGCCGAGCAGATTTGCCGCAGCTTTTTGCAAAGCCAAGGCCACCATGTCGAGGGGATGCGGCTACTGGCGGAAATCGGCACAAATTTCAGCGTACTCGATGAGGCTGAGTTCCTGCTCGAATCCGCGCTGGTGCTCGAGCCTGGCAACGTCGGCGCGCACTACGACTACGTCAATATCCTGAACAAACGACAGAAGTTTTCCCAAGCGCTGGAGCAAGCGACCGGGCTGCGCGAGCGCGAGCCAGACAACCCCCAGATCGATATGCTCTATGCCAACCAGAACCTGGCGGTCGGTAATTTCGGCGAAGCGCTGGCGGTTTACCGCCGCCGCGCGGAGCAAGCGCCGCATAATCCCGGCATCCACCTGACCATGGGGCACGCGCTCAAGACTATCGGCCAGCAGCAGGATGCGATTGCTGCCTATACCGCTGCTTACCGCGCCAAGCCCGATTACGGCGATGCCTACTGGAGCCTCGCCAACCTCAAGACCTATCGCTTCGATGACGCGGCGATCACCGCCATGCAGGGGTTTGAGGCAGCACCGACCACCATTCTGGGCGATCGTTACCACTTGTGTTTCGCGCTGGGCAAGGCGCTCGAAGACCGCGGCGACTTTGCCGGCTCCTTCGCTTATTATGAGCGCGGCAACCAGCTCAAGCGTGATGAAGTGGCGTATGACTGGCGCAAGATTTCCAAGGAAATCGCGCTCCAGATCGAACATTGTACCCCGGCGCTGTTCGCGGGGCTGGCCGGATCAGGCACCACGGCACCCGACCCCATTTTCATCCTTGGCTTGCCGCGCGCCGGATCGACCCTGCTCGAACAGATCCTCGCCTCGCACAGCCAGGTTGAGGGCACGATGGAGCTGCCCAATATCCTGGCCCTGGCGCATAAGCTCGACGGGCGGCGGCGGGTCGGCGAGGAAGCGCGCTACCCCGCTAACCTCGGCGAACTCACCGCTACCGAGCTGACCGGTTTTGGCGAAGCGTACATTCGCGACACCGCGATCCACCGCAAGCAAGGCACGCCCTTCTTCATCGACAAGATGCCCAACAATTTCCGCCACATTGGCCTGATCCACCTGATCCTGCCCAATGCCAGGATCATCGATGCCCGGCGCGGCGCGATGGGATGCTGCTTCAGCGGCTTCAAGCAGCTGTTCGCCGAGGGTCAGGAATTTACTTACGGGCTTGAGGAAATCGGCCACTATTACCGCGATTACGTGGGCCTGATGGATCATTGGGACCAAGTCTTGCCGGGCAAGGTGCTGCGGGTTCAGTACGAGCAGGTGGTCGCCGATCTGGAGGCACAAGTTCGGCGTCTGCTCGATTTCTGCGGGCTGCCGTTTGAAGCTGCCTGCGTCAATTTCCACCAGACCGACCGGGCGGTGCGTACCGCCAGTTCCGAACAGGTCCGGCAACCCATTTTCACAAGCGGCGTCGATCAGTGGCAGAATTTCAGCCCATTCCTCGATCCGCTTCGCGCAGTCCTTGGCCCGGAGCTGGCCGCAACCTGACAAGGGAAGAGCATATGGCGACGCAAGCGCCCATTAACGCTGATCGGGTCGCAACGCTGGGGCAGCGTTGGTACGTCCTGATCATCATGATGCTGGCCTACACGATCAACATCGCCGACCGCTATGTGATGTCGACTGTGCTGGAGCCTATCCGGCTCGAACTGGGGCTCAGCGATGGCGGGGTCGCCTTCCTCACCGGGGTTTCGCTGGCCTTGTTCTATGTGACGATGGGCCTGCCGCTGTCATGGATCGCGGACCGGCATAACCGCCGCAATTTGCTCGCCATTTCGATAACGATATGGTCGGGGATGACTGCGCTGTGCGGCATGTCGCAGGGCTATATGCAGCTGCTGCTGGCCCGGATCGGAGTTGGTATCGGCGAGGCCGGCGGAACGCCCGCATGCAACTCGATTGTCGGCGATTATTTCCCGGCCGATCGCCGCGCCATGGCGATGACGATCTTCGCACTGGGCGCACCGATCGGCGCCTGGCTGGGTGCCGACATGGCCGGCGCCGTGGCGGCGGAATATGGCTGGCGATCCGCCTTCTTTGTGCTGGGGATCCCCGGCTTGATCCTGGCGCTGGTCATTTTCCTGACGATCAAGGAGCCAGCGCGCGGGCAGCTTGATGCCGTAAGCGCGAGCGATGCGCCATCGTTCAAGGAGACGATGCGGTTCTGGCGGGACTGGATCAGCAAGTGCACCTATCAAGGACGCTGGAGCGAGATGGGCGATTGATCGTGTTTGATTTCATCGGCATGGGGAAAATTCGAAAACTCATGGCAGCAGCTCTCTATGCCCTCTTGCCGACGTATAAACCATATCGTGAAAAACTCGAGCTTCGGCATCGCATG
>JANNYT010000040.1:0-1640 GCA_031410255.1 Novosphingobium sp.
CGCGCCGCTCGCGCCGCAGGAAGCCGGGCAGGGTGAGCAGATTGCCCCAGTCGATCGCGAATACCCGGCCCGCGATCAGCGCGCCGCCAGCCAAGGCTAGCACCCCGGCGGCAAAGGTGAACACACCGGCGAAGCCTGATGGCAGGAATGTCCCGAGATAATGCACCGCGCCGCTGCCCAGCAGGCCTGCGACCCCGCCCCAGCCGGCGGGATAGGCATCTCCGCCGCCGCCGATGGCCAAGGTCAGCGTGGTCGCGATCAAGGCCATGGCGAACAGCAGCAGCCCGACCGGCCGCCACCAGGCGTGGCGAGCATGGGGCAAATCTGCATTCTCTTCCTCAACCAGCCGCCACAGCCCACGTGCCATTACGTAGAACATCGGCAGCAGCAGCACGCTGACCCAGCCGAACAGGAACAGCGCGCGCTCCGCCGCCCAGGCCCCGGCCACGCCCATCCAGTTGCGCACCGGGCCGGCTGCGGCGGTGGAAATCGAGGGATCGGTCTGGTGGTACGTGACCAGCGCGACCGCCAGAAACACCATTGCGGCCAGCAGCACCAGCGCACCGCCGATTTCAGCGCTGCGCCGCAGCGCGCGCTTCAACGCGGCGCGCCAATCGACGCGGGCGCCGCGATGTCCGGCTGATGCGGGCCGTGTTGCCATGATGCTCCCCTAAACTGCGTATGGCACTATGCGCCTGCGGGCGACTCCGCGTCAAGAATCCTTCAATTCGGCGCGATTCGCTTCACCGCAAAAAGGCGTCGATCCCGGCCCAGCGCGGCCAGTCGAAGCGGCGCGCAGTCTGCGGGTTCATCCCGCCCAAGGCGATCACCGGCACCCTTGCCCGCGCAGCCAGCAGCCGAAACCGCAGCGGGCCGAGCACCTTGGCGCCGGGGTGCGAGCGGGTCGGGAAGACCGGTGACAGCAGCAGCGCTGCCGCATGCCGGGCCCGGCCAATCTCGCGCAAGGAATGGACCGGCACCAGATTGCCGTCCGCGCCATAGGCCAGATCGGCCCCCCAGCGCCGTGCCACCGCGCGACTGCCCGCCAGCACCACCAGCTGGCCGCGTGCCCGCGCCAGCCGCGCCAACTGGACAAATCGCGCGCGCCGCTCGGCCTCCGCCAAATGATAATGCCGGAAGATGAACCCGCTGCCGCGTGGCAGTCTGGCTATGACAGCTGCCAGCGCTGCGTCGTTACGCGCATCGCTCAGCAGCCAAATGTACGGCAGGGGCTTCAATCGCGTCATCGCGCCGCTATAGCAGCGCACCATGATCGATCCAGCCACGCTTCTTGCCGATGTTCAATCGCGCATTGCCCATGCCGCAAACCTTGCCCAACGCAAGGCAGCGGAGGTGACGCTGATCGCGGTCAGCAAAACTCATCCAGTGGAAACAATCGCCCCGCTGATCGCCGCCGGGCAGCGCGTGTTCGGCGAAAACCGCGTGCAGGAAGCGCAGGCCAAGTGGCCGCAATTGCGCAGCGACCATGCCGGGATTGAACTGCACCTGATCGGCCAGCTCCAGTCAAACAAGGCCGAGGAAGCCGTCGCGCTGTTCGATTACATCCATGCGCTCGACCGTCGGTCGCTGGTCATCGCCTTGGCCAAGGCGATGGACAAGGCTGGGCGGCAAGTGCCGTG
>JANNYT010000041.1:0-15635 GCA_031410255.1 Novosphingobium sp.
TCACCCCGGGGTGCGCTTCACCCAGCTGTTCACTTCGGTCGACTATACCAAGCAGCAGTATGAAAGCTCGATCTCGTCGATGGTCGAAGGCGCCATTCTGGCGGTGATCGTGGTGTTCTTCTTCCTGCGCGATTGGCGCGCCACGGTGATTTCGGCGATCGCGATCCCGCTGTCGGCGATCCCGACCTTCTGGATGATGGACGCCTGGTTCGGGTTCACCCTCAACAGCTTGTCCCTGCTCGCACTCGGGCTGGTCGCAGTGGTGCTGGTCGACGATGCCAATGTCGAGATTGAGAATATAGTCAGACATATTCGGATTGGAAAGACTGCCTAACATGCCTCGATCGACGCGGCTGACGAGATTGGCCTGGCAGTGGTTGCCACCACCTTCTCGATTGTCGCAGTGTTCCTGCCGGTCGGCTTGATGTCGGGCGTTTCGGGGCAGTTCTTCCGCAACTTCGGCCTGACCGTGGTGATCTCGGTGCTGGTCAGCCTGGCCGTGGCGCGGATGATTACGCCAATGGTTGCGGCCTATTTCCTCAAATCGCACGGCACCGCTGAACATGCTTCAGGCGCGTGGATGGAACGCTATCTCAAAGTGCTGCATTGGTCGCTCGATTCGACCAAGGCCAAGGCACTGCGGGCTCAGCTGGGGCGCGTGCGCGGGTCAGTGCTGGCCTATCTGATTGGTACCGTGGCCGTCGTGCTGATCATCGCAGCCTTCATGGCGGGGCTGGTCGGCACCTACAAAGTTGTGGCCCTGACCAAGTTCACGCTGTTCGGGTGGACCAAGACGCTCAGCCTCCTGACGCTGCTGGCTGCGGGCACATTGGGGTTGCTGCTGGCTTGGCTGGTCCGCAAGGTGCTCGCGCTGATCGTCGGGATGAGCCGCGGGCCAATCGGGCGCTGGTATGCTTTCATGGGCGCGCGCTACCGGGCGCGAATGGTCGATCACCGGGTCTGGATGGTCGGGATCGGATTTGGCTCACTGGTGCTGACCGGCTTGCTGTTCTCGATCATTCCGCTGCAGCCGTTCCCCGATGTCAATTCGGATTTCGCGCTTATCAATATCGAAATGGTCCCCGGGACCACCTTGGCGCAGACCGAAAAGGTCGCGGATCAAGTGGCCGCAATTGTTTCCAAGCGGCCCGAAGTCGATCACGCGCTGGAACGGATCCGCGAAGGCAATGCCCGGCTGTTCGTGACCCTCAAGCCTGACCGGGACAAGAGCAGCCAGGAACTGGCCCGCGAACTGACCCCGCTGTTGCAGACCGTGCCCGATGCGCGCGTCTCGTTCCAGGATATGAGCGGGCCGGGCGGACAAGGCGGTGGCTCTGGCCGGCCGATCTCGATCCTGCTGTCAGGCAGCAATTCAGAACTGCTCGAACAGACTGCCAGCCAGCTGGTTGAACAGATGAAAGGCCAGAAGGAACTGGTCGCACCGCGGATCGCGGCTGACATGCGCCGCCCCGAAGTGATCATCAAGCCGCGGCTCGATCTGGCCGCCAGCATGGGGGTCAGTACCGCCGCGCTCAGCCAGACGATCCGGATCGCCACGATTGGCGACATCGATCAGAATGCCGCCAAGTTTTCGCTGAGCGACCGGCAAGTGCCGATCCGGGTCCGGCTGTCGGAAGATGCCCGCCGCAGCATCGCCACGATCCAGAACCTGCCGGTGCCCACCACCAGCGGCGGATCGGTGCCGCTGGCGACCGTGGCCGAAATCACCTTTGGTTCGGGTCCGGTCAGCATCCAGCGCTACAACCAGAACCGCCGGGTGTTCGTCGGTGCCGATCTGGCTCCCGGCGTGCTGCAAGGCAACGCGATGACCGCGATCAATAAACTGCCGATCATGCAGAAACTGCCGACCGGGGTATCCAATGCCCCGGCTGGAAATGACAAGATTCTGGCTGAATTGCTGCAGAACTTTGCCAAGGCTTTGCTCGCCGGCGTGCTGCTGGTGTTCTCGGTTCTGGTGCTGCTGTACCACCGCTTCATCTCGCCGTTGGTCAACATGGGTTCGCTATTCCTCGCCCCGCTGGGCGGGCTGCTGATGCTGCTGATCGCGGGGCAACCGATCTCGATGCCGGTGTTTATCGGGATTCTGATGCTGTTCGGGATCGTCGCCAAAAACTCGATCCTGCTGATCGACTTTGCGATCGAGGAAATGTCATCCGGGGTGGACAAATTCTCGGCGATTATCGACGCCGGGCACAAGCGCGCTCAGCCGATCGTGATGACTACTGTGGCGATGACCGCCGGGATGGTGCCAACCGCGATTTCGCTTTCGGGTGACGGCGCCTGGCGCGCGCCGATGGGCACCGTGGTGATCGGCGGACTGATCCTTTCAACCCTGCTGACCCTGCTGATCGTGCCGGCCGGGTTCAGTCTGGCTGATGGCATGGAAAAACGGCTCGGCCCATGGCTCAGCCGCAAGGTGCTCAGCACTGACGATCAGGACGTGTCAGCTCCAGCTGCGCCGCACCCGGCATCCTCCGCATACCCGGCGTATCGACCGGGCGATGGGACGCAGCCGGCCGAGTGAACCGGGGCCCGCTTCGGTTACGCCAAGCCCTCAGCGCGCCGCCGCCAGACCGGGCGCGCCAGATGCGGCGCTTTGCCACCGGCATGCTGGTGGCGATGGCCGCGCTGTTCTTCCTTGCGCGGCATTTTGGCGGCGCTCACCCGGCCTGGGGCTATCTGCTGGCTTTTGCCGAGGCCGGGATGGTCGGCGGGATGGCCGATTGGTTCGCGGTCACCGCACTGTTCCGCCATCCGCTCGGGATCCCGATCCCGCACACCGCAATCATCCCTGAAAACAAGGACCGGATCGCCGACACCATGGCGGCGTTCCTGCAAGAGAATTTCCTGACCCCGCAAGTCGTCGCGCGGCGCCTGCATGCGATGAATCTGGCCGCAGCAGCGGGTACCTGGCTGACCGCGCCCGATGGCAGCAACGGCGGGCGGATTCGCGCCGGGGCGGCCGAACTCATCGCGCAAGTGCTCGAATCGCTCGATCCCGACCGGCTCGGCGCGCAGGTGCGCGGCGGATTGGTGCGCCAGATCGGCAAGCTGGAGATTGCGCCGCTGCTGGGCCAGCTGGTTGAAACCGCGATTGCCGACCAGCGCCACATGGCGGTGATCGATTCGCTGGTTCGCTGGGCCGGATTGACGCTCGAGGCGAACGAGAGCCTGATCCGCGACCTGATACACCGCCGCGCCAATGCCGTGCTGCGCTGGACCGGGCTCGATGAAACGCTCGCCAATTCGGTGCTTGATGGGCTTTACAAACTGCTCGCCGAAGTGATCGTCGATCCAGCGCATCCGTTGCGCGCCAAGATTGAGGAAGGACTGGCCAAGCTCGCCAGCGACCTGCGCAGCGATCCCGAAATGCGCGCCCGGGTTGAGCGGCTGAAGGACGAATTGCTGGCCAATCCGGCGGTTTCGACCTGGTGGCAAGGCGTGTGGGAACGGCTGCGGACCGCCTTACTCACTCGGCTGCGCACCCCCGGCTCCAAGGTCGGCGGCCAATTTGGGGAGGCGTTGGCTGAGCTGGGCGCTACGCTGCGCGATGACCCCGCGATGCAGCGCCAGGTCAACCGTTTCGCCCGCCGCACACTGGTTGGGGTGGCGACGCGCTATGGCGATCAGATCGTCCGGTTGGTCTCCGAAACGGTCAAACGCTGGGATGCCAAGACCGTGACTGACCGGATCGAAGGCGCTGTGGGGCGTGATCTGCAATTCATCCGGATCAACGGCACTTTGGTGGGCGGGCTGGTCGGGGTGGTGATCCACGCGGTGGACGCGCTGCTGTGAAGGGCGCGCAGTTATCTGCCCCGCTGCTGACGACCGAGCGGCTCGAGCTGTGGCGTCCGCAGCCAGGCGATCTCGACGGACTCAACGCGATCAATACCGATCCGCGCACTTTGAAATTTCTTGGCAACTGGGGGCCGAGCAGGGCCGACAGCTTCGCCCGGCTGTTGCGCAACGCCGGAGGCTGGTCGTTCTACGGCTACGGTGTGTGCATTATCCGGCGGCGCGGGGACAGCCAGATCATCGGCACCTGCGGCGTATTCCGCTCGTACCGCGGCTTCGCTCACGGGCTCGACGATGTGCCCGAGGCTGGCTGGATCGTGCACCCCGATCACTGGGGGCAAGGTTACGCTGGCGAAGCGATGCGCGCGGTGCTGCCGTGGTTTGACCGCACTCACGGCCAGCAGCGCGTGGCCTGCATGATCGAAGAAGGACATGCAGTGTCCGAGCGGCTGGCGCTGCAACTTGGCTTTACCGAATATGCGCGGCACCAAGAGCCGGGCGACAAACCGCTGGTGCTGTACGAGCGGATCTGAGTCAGCGCGGCTACCACTCGCCGCCGGCAACCCAGCGGATATTGGTGATGTAGTAGGATTTAACCGGTTCCCCTGAGGCATCCAACGCTGGGGTAAAGTGCGCGCGCTGCAACACGAGTTTGCACGAAAGGTCGGCGAACTCGTCCGGGTTGGTTCGATAGAGCACCGTGCATCCAACCGGTTGGCCAGAGGCATCAACATCGAGCCGGAACCTGACCAGTCCGTTGTGACCTTGCAGCAATGACTTGTCAGGAAAGTCATTGCTGCGGAGCCATTTTCCGGGACTTCCGATTGGCAGCGGCGGACGAGACAGACTTTCCAGGACCGCGGGATCGTAGCCCCAGGCCTTGACCAGGTCGGTTGTGCAAGCGCGCATCGCAGCGAGCGGCGCGCCCATGCTGCCGGTTTCAAGCCGGTAGCGCTTGCCTCCCGGTTTCTTGAATGTAATCGCGGTTACCGCCGCTTCTTGCTGCGGGGTCACTTGTGGTACTTTGGCGGGGTCTTTCCAGTCGTGCCAACCGTCGATCCTCACGCCCGTCATCCGAATCACCGGCAGCTTTTCAGCCCCGCTCACGGTCAAAGCGATGCCGCCGAATTTCATTGGCTGCCCATTTGCCCCAAACGTCAGCTCGATCGGCACCGCGATCCCGTTATACCCGAGCGATTTTCCAAACAGCTGGAGATCGAAAAAATCAATGGGTTGCTCACGCGACAAGACCATGACCACCCGGTCATCATCCTTGCCAAATGCGGTGATCAGTTGGCACGAATCGGGATTGTATTTCATCTCCCACTTGGTGACCTTGGCGAGCGAAATGACCGGATCGTCCTTGGCGGCAGCCAGAGACGGGAGCATAAGCGCGGCCATCAATCCGGCGGCTATTATCGAACGCATGGCCACTTCTCCAACGGGTACGCTAACAGGACTAAAGCCCTGCGCCCAAAAAGAAAAGGCCCCGCCGCAGCGAGGCCTTTCCTGTAATGCTAAAGCGCTGTTCAAAGCTTGCCAGTCAACTCCGGCACTGCGTTGAACAAGTCCGCGACCAGTCCAATGTCGGCGACTTGGAAGATCGGGGCGTCTTCGTCCTTGTTTATCGCGACGATGATCTTGCTGTCTTTCATCCCCGCCAGATGCTGGATCGCGCCAGAAATACCGACCGCGACGTAGACTGCCGGGGCGACGATCTTGCCGGTCTGGCCGACCTGATAGTCATTGGGGACATAGCCCGCATCGACCGCCGCGCGGCTGGCGCCGACTGCCGCGCCCAGCTTGTCGGCGAGCGGGAAGATCACGGCCTTGAACGTTTCGGCGTCTTTCAACGCGCGCCCGCCCGAGACGATGATCTTGGCGCTGGTCAGTTCCGGGCGTTCGCTTTTGGCGATTTCCGAGCCGACGAAAGTGCTGGTCCCGGCATCGCTGCCGCCCGACACGGCTTCAACGGTGCCCGAACCGCCAGTTGGGGCGGCTTTGGCAAAGGCGGTGCCGCGCACGGTGATCACCAGCTTGGCGTCGCTCGATTCGACCGTAGCGATGGCATTGCCGGCATAGATCGGGCGGGTGAAGGTCTTGGGACCTTCGACCGACAGAATGTCCGAGATCTGCATTACATCGAGCAGCGCGGCGACGCGCGGGGCGATGTTCTTGCCGGTGGTGGTGGCGGGCGCGAGGAAAGCATCGTGATGCCCCATCAGCTCGGCCACCAGCGGCGCGACGTTCTCGGCGAGCGCATTGGCCAGCGCCGGGCCGTCAGCCAGATGGACCTTGCCCACGCCGGTAATCTTCGCGGCTTCATCAGCTACGCTGGCGCAGCCTGATCCGACGACCAGCAGATGGACTTCGCCCAGCTGGCTGGCGGCGGTGACCACGGCCAAGGTAGCGTCCTTGACGGCGGTGTTGTCGTGTTCGACCCAGACGAGAGTTTTCATCAAACGACTCCCAGTTCTTTAAGCTTGGCCACCAGGCCATCCACATCGGCGACTTTGATCCCGGCCACGCGCACTGGCGGCTCGGTGACTTTCAGCGTCTTGAGCCGCGGGGTCATGTCCACCGCGTAATCGCCCGGCGCCTTGACCGCGAGCGGCTTGCTCTTGGCCTTCATGATGTTGGGCAGGCTGGCATAGCGCGGCTCGTTCAGCCGCAGATCGGTGGTGACCACGGCGGGCAGTGCCAGCTTGACCGTCTCCAGCCCGCCATCGACTTCGCGCTTGACCACGACATGATCGCCTTCAACCGTCACTTCGTTCGCGAAGGTGCCTTGCGGGCGGCCCATCAAGGCCGCGACCATCTGGCCGACCTGGTTGGCATCGTCGTCGATCGCCTGCTTGCCGGTGATGATCAGGCTGACGCCTTCTTCCTCGGCCACCGCCTTGACCAGTTTGGCGACGGCCAGCGGCTCGGCGTCAACGCCGTCGTCCAGCTGGACCAGCACGGCGCGGTCAGCGCCCATGGCGAGCGCGGTACGCAGTGTTTCCTGGGCCTTGGCCGGGCCGACCGACAGCGCGATAACCTCGGTCACCACGCCTTTTTCGCGCAAGCGCAGCGCTTCTTCGACCGCGATCTCGTCGAACGGGTTCATGCTCATTTTCACGTTGGCGAGATCGACGCCGGTGCCGTCGGATTTGACCCGCGGCTTCACGTTATAGTCGATCACGCGTTTCACGCAGACCAGGGCTTTCATCGGTTTTCAGCCTTTCCCACTAAATGCTGCAAACGCACATAGTTTGCGTTTACGTAAACGTCAACTTGCACCAACGGGGTGCGCCGCACTGCAATTACGCGACCTTGCGGACCTCGGCGACGATCTTTGCCGCCGCATCGCCCAGATCGCTGGCCGAGACAATCGGCAGGCCCGAGTTTTCGAGGATCGCTTTGCCTTCGGCCACGTTGGTGCCTTCAAGCCGGACCACCAGCGGCACCGACAGGTTCACTTCCTTGGCCGCCGCGACGATCCCATCAGCGATGATATCGCACTTCATGATCCCGCCGAAGATGTTGACCAGAATGCCCTTAACGGCAGGGTCCTGCAGGATGATCTTGAACGCCGCAGTAACCTTTTCCTTGCTCGCGCCGCCGCCGACATCGAGGAAGTTGGCGGGGAATTCGCCGTTCAGCTTGATGATGTCCATCGTTGCCATGGCCAGGCCCGCGCCGTTGACCATGCAGCCGATGTTGCCGTCGAGCTTGATATAGGCCAGGTCGTGCTTGCTGGCTTCGATCTCGGCCGGGTCTTCCTCGGTCTCATCGCGCAGCGCCAGCACGTCGGGGTGGCGGTACAGCGCGTTGGCATCGAAGCTCATCTTGGTATCGAGCACCAGCAGCTGGCCCGCGCAGTCTGCCAAAGGGTTGATCTCGATCATCGCGCAGTCGAGCGCGATGAAGGCGTCATAGAGCTGCTTGCCGAGTATCCCGGCTTGCTTGGCCAGATCGCCCTTGAGCTTGAGCCCGAAGGCCAGCGCGCGGCCGTGGTGCGGCATGAAACCCTGCGCCGGATCGATCGTGATCGTGGCGATTTTTTCGGGCGTCTCGTGCGCCACATCCTCGATGCTTACCCCGCCCTCGGTGCTGGCGATCATCGCAATCCGGCCGGTCTGGCGGTCAACCAGCATCGACAGGTAGTATTCCTTGCCGATATCAACCCCGTCGGTGATGTAAAGCCGATTGACGATCTTGCCGGCGTCGCCGGTCTGGATCGTGACCAGTGTGTTGCCGAGCATGTCGGTGGCGTGGGCTTCGACTTCAGCGAGCGATTTGGCCAGCCGCACCCCGCCCTTGGCATCGGGGCCCAGTTCCTTGAACTTGCCCTTGCCGCGTCCGCCAGCGTGGATCTGTGATTTCACGACATAGAGCGGACCGGGCAGCTCCTGGGCCGCCGCGACCGCCTCAGCCACGCTCATGGCCGCAATCCCCTTGGGAATGGCGATGCCGAATTTGGCGAGCAGTTCCTTGGCTTGGTATTCGTGAATGTTCATGGGAAGAGTAGCTCCGCTGGGAGCCGGCCGCGCGGGGCCGGTGCCGGGCTGCCTAAGCACAGGCTAGCGGGGTTGAAAAGCCTTCTAAGTGGGGTCTAGGATAGATTTATGAACACCAGTTGCGAATTATTCTCAAAAGCCAGACCAACTTGATTGATCGTGCCCGCCTGGCAGGGATCGTGCGGCAGGCCGGGCAACTGGCGCTGAGCCGCTGGCCCGGCCACGGCCACGCGCTCGATACCTGGGAAAAGCAGCCCGGCGATCCGGTCAGTGAGGCCGATCTGGAGGTCGATCATTTTCTCAAGCGTGAGCTGGGCACGTTGCTGCCGTCCGCCGGGTGGCTGTCCGAAGAGACGGTCGACGCTCCCGAGCGCTTGGCAGGCGGGCTGATCTGGCTAGTCGATCCGATTGACGGGACGCGCGATTTCATTCGCGGGCGGCCCGGCTGGGCGGTCTCGGTCGCTTTGGTCAGCGAAGGTCGGCCCTTGTTGGGCTTGCTTGATGCGCCAGCAAGCGGTGCCGGTCAGGCGGGGGAATTCTGGCTGGCCGAGGCCGGGCGCGGGGCGAGCCGCAACGGCCAGCCGCTGATCGCCTCGCGCCGCACCACTCTGCCGGGCGCACGGGTGCCCGCGCACGCCTTGCCCAAGGCCGATCTCGATCTGACCCTAGTCGATCAGCCCAATTCAATCGCGCTGCGGATGGCGATGGTCGCGGCGAATGAAGCCGATCTGGTCGCCACCTTGCGCTGGGGCTACGAATGGGATGTCGGCGCGGCGGCCCTGATCGCGCGCGAAGCCGGGGCGGCGGTCAGCGATGCGCTGGGTCAGCCGCTGGCCTACAACAAGCCCGATCCGCGCGCGTTCGGGGTGCTGGTCTGTTCAAACGCGATCCACGCCGCTGCGGTCGAGCGGCTGGCCGAGCGCGCGCGCGAGCTGTCTGCGCCATAACAAAAGGGGCCCACCTTGCGATGAGCCCCCGTTGTTCGCGCTTGCTAAGTTTAGTTGCCGGTGCGGGCAGCAGCAACGTCTTCCTGCGTGATCGGCACGATCTTGATCTCGACCCGGCGATTGCGCGCGCGGCCATCCAGCGTGTTGTTATCGGCGACCGGCATGGTCTCACCAAAGCCCTGGCTGCGCAGCCGCGCTGCCGGGACACCGCGTGAGATCAGGTAGTTCATCACGGTGGCAGCGCGCTGTTCGGACAAGCGCTGGTTGAAGGCATCGCTGCCCGACGAATCGGTGTGGCCGTAAACGTCCACCAAACTGTCAGGGTAATCGCGCAGACTGACAGCAACCTGATCGAGCGTGGTGCGGAAGCTGGGCTTGAGGGTCGCGCTGCCGACGTCAAAAGTAACGCCATCGGGCAGGTTGACCAGGATTGCCCGGCCATCGTCAGTCGGGGTCACGTCGATCCCCGAACCAGCGGTCTGTTCGCGCAACGTCTTGATCTGCTTGTCCATCTGATAGCCGACCACGCCGCCAGCAACGCCGCCGATACCAGCGCCGACGATCCGGCCGGTCTTGCCGCCGATCAATCCGCCCAGCAAGCCGCCAACCACAACGCCGCCAACGCCGCCAATGGCAGTGCGCGAAATGGTCTTCTTACCGGTGTTGGGATCAGTCACGCAGGCCGATGTCGCCAGCAGTGCGCTCACGGCCAGGCCCGAAATGAGCCAGCGGTTCTTTTTCATAATCATTCCCCTTCTCCAATCTAAGTAGCTATAACATATGCCATCCGGCTACCGCCCGCTGTGTGAATGGGAGGTGGACCACGCGGCGTCAATCAATTGCCGCACTTCGCGTGGGCCATCTGATCTGCTAACGGATGAAACGTGAATTCGTTTCCTTGGCCCGACGTGCTGGTGATTGCTGGCCTGATTTTCATCAACGGCGTGTTCGCCATGTCCGAACTGGCGATCGTCTCGGCGCGCCCGGCGCGGCTGCGGGTGGCGGCCGAACGCGGCAGCCGCGGGGCGCGCACTGCGCTGGCCCTGGCCGCCGATCCCGGCAAGTTGCTGTCAACTGCGCAGACCGGGATCACCCTGATCGGGATCATCGCCGGTGCCTTCTCCGGTTCGAGCCTGGGCGGCCCGATTGGTGAGCGGTTGCAGTTGCTGGGGCTACCGGCGGACTGGGCACCTGAAACCGGCTTTGCCATCGCGATTGCGCTGACCACCTATTTCAGCCTGGTGGTGGGCGAACTGGTGCCCAAACAGATGGCACTGCGTTCGGCTGAAAAGATTGCGATCCTTACTGCGCCGGCGATGGCGCTGCTCAGCCGCGCGGCGGCGCCGATGGTCTGGCTGCTTAACCGCTCGTCCGCGGCGCTGCTGCGGTTGACCGGGGTGACTCACAAAGGCGATCACGCGCTGTCGGCCGAAGAATTGCAGATGATTTTCGCCGAAGCCACTCGCTCGGGCGTGATCGAGGAGGATGAACGCCAGATCATGACCGGGATCATGCGGCTGGCGGACCGGCCGGTGCGCGAACTGATGACCCCGCGCACCGAACTCGATACGATTGACCGCAAGGCCAGCGCCGAAGAAGTGCGCGCCGCGATCAAGGATAGCCCGCATTCGCTGCTCCCGGTCGCCGATGGCAGCCCTGATAATATCGTCGGGGTGGTCAAGGTGAAAGACGTGCTGGCGGTACTGCTCAGCGGCCGCAAGCTGCTGCTGACCAAGCTGATGCGAAAGGCCGAGATCATTCCCGATCAGCTCGACGCAATGGACGCGCTGCGGATCTTGCAGCAATCGGGCGTGTCGATGGCGCTGGTGCACGATGAATACGGCCACCTCGAAGGCGTGGTGACCCCGGCCGATCTGCTCGCGGCGATCGTCGGCAATTTCGCCAGCCATCAGGATGAGGGCGATGCGCCGCTGCTGGTGGTGCGCGAAGATGGCTCGTTGCTGCTGGCGGGCGCGCTGCCGGTCGATGCGCTGATCAGCCAGCTCGGGCTCGAACTGCCTGATGACCGTGATTATGCCACTGCGGCGGGCTTTGCTTTGTCGGTGTTCAAGAAACTGCCGCATGAGGGCGAGCATTTCACCCAGCAAGGCTGGCGGTTTGAGGTTGTCGATATGGACGGCCGCAAGATCGACAAATTGCTGGCCAACCGACTGGTGCCGCAACCGGCCAGCGCGGCCTGAAACCAAAAGGGCCCGCCTTGCGGCGAGCCCTCGCGGAACTTCAAATTGAAGCTGAAAGCTTAGCTGCCGCCGACCGAAGTCTGCGCTTCGCGGCCGTCACCCTCTGGCGCGGCGACGATATCGCGGGCGACATCGCCCTTGTCGACGGTGTTGGTGGTGGGATCACCCACGGTTGAGCGGATCGCCGGAGCGGCCTGCCCGGCCTTGTTATCAACGCTGGTCTCAACGCCGGAACGCGGCTGCGGCGCGCCGAACAGCGCGCTCTGCGCTTGCTGCGCGGCGCTAGTATCGGTCGGGCGGGGGGCTCCGGCGGCGGGCGGAACCAGCGCGAAATCGGGCGGGATCACCAGCGGCGCCTGGCGCTGCACGGCAAATTCATCGGGGCGCTGGCGGTTGAACAACCCGCCGCCGCCGCAGCCTGCCAGCAGCAGCGCCGAACCAGTCACCAGGATTACACCAGTGGTCTTACGCATAACTCAAATCTCCGTAGCGGGAGCGCCCGCCTGTTGGGGCCGCTTTTCGCGGATTAGGAAGCTGCGGGCAAGGATAATCACCACGCCAATGGTGATCGCCGCGTCAGCCAGATTGAACACCAGAAACGGGCGGAAGCTGCCAAAGTGCAGATCGGCATAGTCGATCACATGGCCAAAATTGAACCGGTCACGGATATTGCCCAGCGCGCCGCCGAGTACGAGGCCCAGCGGAATGATATCGCCGCGCACCTTTTCGCGCAGCATCCAGACGAACACCACCAGGGCGATCCCGGCGGTCAGCGCCACCAGCAGCCAGCGCATCTCCATCGATTGCGCGGTGAGAAAGCCCAAGGAGACCCCGTAGTTGGAAGTGCGGGTGAACTGGAAGAACGGGCTGAGCACCAGCTGCTGGCCATCCTCGCGCAGTCCCAGCGGACCGGTGACGTACCACTTCAGCGCCTGATCGGCGATGAAGATCGCGGCGGCCACGATCAGGCCGATGGCGCGGTTACGGTGGATCAGGCTCATGCGGCTGCGTCCATGCCCGCGACTACCTGATCGCAACGTGAACAAAGCGCACCGTCCTCGGTGACCTCAGGCAAGTGCCGCCAGCAGCGGCCGCATTTGTGGTTGGTGGTGCGGGTGACTGTTTCCCACTCGCCCTGATGGACCTGCGCAGTGATAAACAACTCCGCCAGATCAATTCCCGAATAAGAATGATTGACCGCAACCTCGGCCTCGAGACTTGAACCGATTTCCTTTGCCCGTCGAAGCGGTTCGATGCGTTCGTTTACCTCTGTGCGCAGCAGCCGAAGTTCAGCCCACTTTCCAAGAAATTCGTCACCCCGGACTTGATCCGGGGTCCCGCTTGTTCCGGCCACTTCCGAGGCAGCGGGATCCCCGCCTTCGTGGGGATGACGAGGGGAAGTGGCGGCGAGGGGAGCGGTGAGCGTGGCGGTGGCACCTGGCAGCACCGGCCACTCCAGCAAATGCACCGAACCGCCACCCGGGAATCTCGTCCCCCAGACCTCTTCCGCCGTGAACACCAGCACCGGCGCGGCGTAGCGGATCAGCGCGTGGAAAAGGGTGTCGAGCACGCTGCGATAAGCCATCCGCTTGGGATCGCTTTTCGCGTCGCAATAGAGGCAGTCCTTGCGGATATCGAAGTAGAACGCGCTGAGGTCCTCATTGCAGAAGTCAGTCAGCGCGCGGACGTAGGTGTTGTAATCGAAGTCCTTGACCGCCTGCCGCAGTGTCGCGTCCAGCTTGGCCAGCAGCGCCAGCATATAGCGTTCCAGCTCGGGCATCTCGGCCACGTCTTTGACGCCTTCAACCTCAGGATCATACCCCTCCAGCGCGCCCAGCAAATACCGGAAGGTATTGCGCAGCTTGCGGTACTGGTCGGACACGCCTTTGAGGATTTCGTCGCCGATTCGGTGGTCTTCGGTGAAATCGACTGACAGCGCCCACAGCCGCACGATGTCTGCGCCGTAGACTTCCATCACCTTGAGCGGGTCGGTGGTGTTGCCGAGGCTCTTGGACATTTTCATGCCCTTGGCGTCCATCGTGAAGCCGTGCGTCAGCACCGCCTTGTAGGGCGCCTGCCCGCGCGTGGCGCAGCTTTCGAGCAAGCTCGACTGGAACCAGCCGCGATGCTGGTCGCTGCCTTCAAGGTAGAGGTCGGCGAGCGGCCCGGTGTAGCCCTCGGGCCGCATCAGGTCGGGCCAGCGTCCGCTTTCCAGCACGAAGGCGTGGGTGCAGCCCGAATCGAACCACACGTCGAGAATGTCGGTGACGCGCTCGTAATCGTCGGCGCGGTAATCGCTGCCGAGGTATTCCTGCGCCCGCGCATCACTCCACGCATCCACGCCATCGGCCTTCACCGCCGCGACGATCCGGGCGTTGACCGCAGGATCATCGAGGTACTGGTTGGTGCCTTTTTTGACGAACAGCGTGATCGGCACGCCCCAGGCGCGCTGGCGGCTGAGCACCCAGTCGGGCCGCCCCTCGACCATCGAACTGATCCGGTTGCGGCCCTTTTCGGGGACCCAACGCGTGGCGGCGATAGCCTGCGTGGCGATCTGGCGCAGGCTGGCGTGATCGTGAATTGGCGCGCCGCCTTCGTTTTCCCAGCCTTTTTCGGCGGCAGTCTTGGCGTGCGGCAGCACAACCGGGGTGTCCATCGGCACGAACCACTGCGGGGTGCAGCGATAGATCACCTTGGCCTTGGAGCGCCACGAATGCGGGTACGAATGCTTGTAATCGGCCGAAGCCGCAAGCAGCCCGCCAGCCGCGCGCAAGTCCTCACAGATCGGCCCATCAGGCGCGTTGAACTTGGCGTTGATGACCGAGCCTTGCCCGCCCAGCCAGCCCCAGTCGGCGCGGTACTTGCCGTCTCCCTCGACCGCAAAGACCGGTTCGATCCCGTTGGCCTTGCACAGCGCAAAATCGTCCTCGCCGTGGTCGGGCGACATATGGACGAGGCCGGTGCCGCTCTCGGTGGTGACGAAATCGCCTGCGAGCAGCTGACGCGGGCGGTTGAAAAACTCAACTATCCTCTCCCACTCGTCACCCCGCACTTGATGCGGGGCTTGGCTACCTTCTGCGAGGTTAGCCGACGAAAAGCCTAGGCCCGTGTCAGGCACGGGCTGACGGAGGTGGTTGGCCATCGGGTGACGGGCGATGGTTCCGGCGAGGTCGGAGCCTTTGCCGCGCCAAAGAATTGGATTGTCACCAAACAATCCGACTTTCATTCGCTCCTTGATCTGCGGAAGCAAGGCCTCGGCAATTAGAATCCGCTTTGTTTGGTTCGGATCCATTGCGGTTGGAGGAGTGCCACGTTCAGTTGTCGGGATCAGCTTCGGAGTGAAATGTTCGACCAAAACATACTCAATCTCAGGCCCATAAGCCAAAGCCTGGTTCACCGGGATCGTCCACGGCGTGGTCGTCCAGATCACCGCATGCGCGCCGACCAGTTCGGGGATCGGCGACTCAACAATCTCAAACGCCACGTCGATCTGGGTCGAGACGATGTCTTCGTACTCAACCTCGGCCTCGGCCAAGGCGGTCTTTTCGACCGGCGACCACATCACCGGCTTGGCGCCGCGATAGAGCTGGCCCGATTCGGCGAACTTCATCAGTTCGGCGACAATGGTGCCTTCGGCCTGCGCGTCCATGGTCAGGTACGGATTGTCCCAATCGGCATTGACGCCCAGCCGCTTCAGCTGCTCGCGCTGCACATCGACCCAATGTTGCGCATAGGCACGGCATTCGGCGCGGAATTCGACCGGATCGACCTGGTCCTTGTCGAGCTTCTTCTTGCGGTATTGCTCCTCGACCTTCCACTCGATCGGCAGCCCGTGGCAATCCCAGCCGGGCACATACGGCGCATCGTAACCCGCCAGATTGTGTGTGCGGCAGACCATGTCCTTGAGGATATGGTTGAGCGCGTGGCCGATGTGCATATCGCCGTTGGCATAAGGCGGGCCATCGTGGAGGATGAACTTTTCGCGGCCCGCGCGAGCAGCGCGCAGCTGCCGATATAAGTCACCGTCGAGCCAGCGCGCCAGAATATGCGGCTCCTTGGCGGGGAGGCCGGCCTTCATCGGGAACTCGGTCTTCGGCAGGAAGACGGTGGCGCGGTAATCGGTGGGTTCGGTCATGACGCGCGGGCCTTAGCGGGGGGCGCGGGCAAGC
>JANNYT010000042.1:0-14102 GCA_031410255.1 Novosphingobium sp.
TCCTGCGCCGGGCATTTCGTGAAGTGGCGGTAATTGCCGGGCTGGTCGAGCGCCAGCAGCCCGGCAACCGCAAGACCGGCCGGCAGGTGACCTTCTCGACCGATCTCATTTATGACGTGCTGCGCAAGTACGAGCCCGACCACCTGCTGATCGAGGCCGCCTGGGCCGATGCCCGCGCGCGGATGACCGACGTCGGGCGTCTGGCTGATCTGCTGACCCGCGCCGAGCGCGAGCTTCGGCATGTCAAGCTTGACCGGGTCAGCCCGCTTGCCGTCCCGGTGCTGGTGATGATCGGGCGGGAGAGCATGCCGCAGGGCATGGCCGACGACGCGCTGTTGCTCGAGGCGGAAGGACTTGCCGGCGCGGCGATGCGAGTCGATCCGGTGGAGGATGCCGAAGCGGATTAACGGATTGCGCCAGCTTTGCCGAACATGGCGTAGCGATCGTTCCCGACGAAGCCGAATGCCGAGACGCCCGAGCGCTTGATGGTGTTCAACACCTTTGCGGTGGTGTCATAGGGCGCGGCGGGATCGGGTTCGAAGCGAAGTTCGGGCTCCGGATTGATGCCTCGGGTTTCTTGCAGGAGTGCTGCCAGCTGGTCGGCTCTGACCACATGATCGTTCCAGCTAACCCGGCTCGATGCATCGATCGATATCCTGTTCCGGTCTCGATAGACCGGGTGGTCGATGACCGGTCCGGGGACCGGCAGGTCGACGGGTATCTGATTGACCGCGGCAGGAACCGTCAGGATGAGCATCACCAGCAGTACCAGCATTACGTCGATGAGGGGTGTGGTGTTCATCTCGCCCAGCGGCTGATCGAACGGGGATGAAGTTGCTGCCTTGACCATGTTGGTTCTCCGCACCGCATGGTCAATATGATATAGTATACCATACACGAGTCAAGCGCGATGGATGTAGGCATCCGGATGCAAAAAGGGGGCGGATCGCTCCGCCCCCCTTGGTTCGCATGGTTTGCCAGCCTTACTTGGGCGGCGGCTCGGAACCTGGTGCGCGGTTGAACGAGATGAACTGCTCGTTGCCGACGAACCCGAAGGCCGAAACGCCGGAACCCTTGATGATGTTCAGCACCTTGGCGGTGGTGTCATACGGAGCTTGCGGATCGGGCTGGAACTGCAGTTCCGGCTCTGGCTTGATCTTCAGTGTCGCTTGCAACTGGAACAACAGTTCGCCTTGAGTGACAGGATTGTTGTTCCAGGTGATTTCGTTGCTCGGAGTGACAGAAACCTTGTTCTTGTCGTGCTTGGGCGGCGGAACGTCGGTCGGCGGGGTAGGCGCCGGAAGATCGATGTTTACCGCGTGGGTCGCCACCGGGATGGTGATGATGAACATGATGAGCAAAACAAGCATGACGTCGATAAGCGGCGTCGTGTTCATTTCCATCATCGGCTCGCCATCATCGCTGCCGCCTGACATGGACATGGTGGGATACTCCTGAAAAAGTTGCGTTTAGTGCGGCTTAACCGTTGGGATCGACCGGAGTCGAAATGAACCCGACTGTGGGATAACCCGCGTACTGGATATTGGCGATCGCACCGGCAACACAGCGCCACGGGGCATTCTGGTCACCGCGGATGTGCACTTCGGGGATCTGTTCGGGATTGTTCTTGATCGCTTCGATGCCGCCAGCTTTCTTGATGATGTCTTCAAGGCGCTTGGCCGACAGCTTCAACAGTTCATTCGAATCCACTGGCGTGATGTTGTTGAAATAAACGCGGCATTCACCGCCGGGTTGCGCACCTTCAAAGCCAGGATCGCCCGCGCTGCGGCCACCGCTGTCAGTGGTGCTGATCGTCAGCAACAGGTTTTCGACCTTATCCTTCGATTCCTGTGAAGGAAAGATCGGGATATGCAGCTTCTGGATCGTCTGGATCGCGATCGGAACCGCGATCAGGAAGATGATCAAGAGCACCAGCATCACGTCCACGAGGGGCGTGGTGTTGATGTCTGACATCGGCTTCTCTGCGCCGCCGCCACCTACTGACATTGCCATGCGTTAAATCCTATTTTCATTTGCCCCGGATCGCCTTTGCCCGTTGGGCGGATGATCCGGTTGGAGCTCTGTCGCCGGGCAGACGAGCTGCCCGGCGGGAGAGGACTTGTCGGCTTACTGCTTGGCAGCCGGAGCAGCCGCGGCAGCAGGCTTGGCAGCACCAGTCGCGGCAACAACAACGGCAGGCCTTACAGCGCCCTTGGAGTTGATGTTAGCCAGCACGTCGGTCGAGAAGCCTTCAAGGTGCTCGGCGATGCGCTTGTTGCGGCTCTGCAAGTAGTTGTAGGCCAGCACGGCCGGCACAGCGACCAACAGGCCCAGCGCGGTCATGATCAGCGATTCACCAACCGGGCCAGCGACCTTGTCGATCGAGGCCGAACCGGCAATGCCGATGGCGATCAGCGCGCGGTAGATGCCGACCACGGTGCCGAACAGACCGATGAACGGTGAAGTAGCACCAACGGTAGCAAGGAACGGGAGACCCGAAGCCAGACGTGCGTTGATCGAAGCTTCCGACCGCGCGAGCGAGCCGTGGAGCCAGTCATGCGCGTCGGTTTCATTGACCATCTTGCTGTGCTGGTCTTCAGCAGCGAGGCCATCGTCGACGATCTGGCGCCAGGCGCTGTTCTTGTCGAGTTTCGCAGCGCCATCGCGCAGCGATGGGGCGCGCCAGAAGTTCGACCGCATGGCGCGGTATTGCCCCATGATCTTGTTCTGCTCGATCCATTTGGTGATCAGGATGAAGAATGATCCGAATGACATGATGCCAAGGATCGAGACGGTGGTCCAGGAAATGAAGCCGCCCGCCTGGAGCGCTTCCATGAAGCCGAACTTGTTCTGCGGGGCTGCGCTGGCAGCAGCGCTCAGGAGTTCAAAAACCATGCGATAGTCCTCTCAAGAAATAATGTGAAACCAGATTAGGTGGGGTCCGCCCTTCAGCGAACGGGGCCCCGAAAGTGTTTATTCTTCGGGGATCACCCAGCGAATACGGTTCGAGTAGGTGTCGGTAGTCGGATTGCCTTCACCGTCCATGGCCGGCGAAAACCGGGCACGGCGGGTAACGTTCGAGCAGGTCGCCTCATCAAGATCAGGGCTGCCGCTCGAACCGGTCACCGTGCAGCTGGTCACCCGGCCATCGGTGCCAACTGTAACGCGGAAGCTTGTCGTCCCGGCCCGTTCCTCACGCAAAGCGCGAGTCGGGTAGTCGTTGGTCGTAGCCCAGCCGCCAGGATTGCTTTTGGGGACGGCTTTCTTGGCCGTGAACCGAGGCGGCGGCGGGGGTGCAGCGGCAGCAGGTGGAGCCTGAATCTGCACTTGCTGAATCGGCGTCGGCGGCTGCGCAATCGGCGTGGTCTCCAGTGGTGGAGGCCGCGTATTGATGTTCATCATCGGCGGCGGCACCACGATCGGAGGCGGAGCCGCTTCCTTCTTTGGTGGCGGCGGCTTCTCTTCCTTTTTGGGTTCGTCTTTCTTGATGTCGACGGTTGTTACCTTCTTCATCACCTGCTTGAACCCTTCATAGGCCAGGCCGGTAACCAGCGCATAGCCCAATGCCAGGTGCAACAAGGCAACGACGACAAAGGCGGCAATCCTGTTGCCACTAACTTCACGGTCAGCGTAAGCCATTCAGACGCATCACTCCATTTCAGTCCCACCGAGCCGAAACCCGGACCCAACGCCCGAATCCCCAACGGAAATCCGGACGCCAAACTTGTTATTATCCACCCTGAAGGTCAACCCGGAAAAGCTTGCGAACGCCCGACGTTCCCAAAAGCCAGATCGCGGGCCATTGTTTGTTTGGCCCGGTTTTGACGAGCTTTAACTCCGCACAGGCAAAGGCGCAACGGTTTATCCGTTAACTCCCAATTCACTTGTGCTAGGGTCAAATCAGCTGGAAAAGCGCCTGTTTCCTGCGGATAACACCCGGCATCAGGGCCTCTCAGTCAAGTGCGGAGAATGAATAGCAATGCGTAACCCCCTTGGGCCACTGATGATTGCGGTGATGGCAGTTGCGCTTTCAAGCGTGGCCGCAGTCGGCGATTCGCTGGCCGCCGCCCCGGCCATGGCCGCGCAAGTCAGCTATGCCGACATTGTCGACCTGGCCGATTCGGCGCCCTTGGTGATCCGCGCGCAGGCCCGCAAGATTGCCCCGGTCGAAGCGGCGCGGGCGCGCGGGCTGCGTGCCGGGTGGGGCCGGTTTTATGTCGAGGCGCGGACTGAAACGCTGCTGGCGGGGTCGGCCCCGCTTGGTGCGGCACTGGTCTATCTGGTCGATCTGCCGCTCGACGCCAAGGGCAAGGCGGCGCCGTTCAAGAAGAAGAGCGTCATCCTGTTTGCGCGACTGGTGCCGGGGCGACCGGGTGAGCTGCAATTGGTGGCCCCAGATGCGCAGCTGCTGTGGGATCCGGCACTCGAAGCGCGGGTTGCCGCCGTGCTGCGCGAGCTGTTTGCGCCGGGCGCACCGCAGCGCATCACCGGGGTGCGCGAGGCGGTCCATGTGACGGGTGACTTAGCCGGAGAGGGTGAGACCCAGATCTTCCTGACCGCAGCGAATGGCGAACCGGCTGCGCTGACGATCAGCCGCAAGCCCGGCGCAGCGCCGCGCTGGGGCGTTTCGTTTTCCGAACTGGTGGCGCTGGATTCAGTGCCTTCAGCCGACACGCTGGGCTGGTACCGGCTCGCCTGCTTCCTGCCAGCGGCGCTGCCGGCAGTCGCCAACATCTCAGAAAGCAGCGCTGACCGCGCCGCCGCTGCGCAAGACTATGGCTTCGTGCGCGAGCAACTCGGAGTTTGCCCGCGCCTGCGCCGGTAACCGCCCGGCGGCTATCTGTCTTGCCGTGTTGGCGCTGCCTGCGTAAGGGGCGCGCTCGCAAGGGGAGCACTGCCTGGTGAGCACGACCGCCGCACCGTTGAAAATTGCCTTGGCCGGGCTGGGAACTGTCGGGGTCGGCGTGATCCGGCTGATCGAGGCCAATGCCGCGCTGATCGCGCGCCGGGCCGGGCGCCCGCTGCAGATCACCGTGGTCAGCGCGCGCGATCGCAGCCGCGCGCGCGGAGTCGACCTTTCGGCCTATGCCTGGGAAGACGACATGGTCATTCTGGGTGAGCGCGACGACGTTGACGTGATGGTCGAGATGGTCGGCGGCGCCGATGGTCCGGCGCTGGCGCTGGCCCGCACCACGATCGAAGCAGGCAAAGGGCTGGTCACCGCCAACAAGGCGATGATTGCGCATCACGGGCTGGAGCTGGCCGCCAAGGCCGAAGACAAGCACACTGCGCTCAAATTCGAAGCGGCGGTGGCGGGCGGGATTCCGGTGATCAAGGCGCTGCGCGAAGGCACCGCCGCCAACGCGATCGAGCGGGTTTACGGCATCCTCAACGGCACCTGCAATTACATCCTCACGGTCATGGAAGACAGCGGCCGCGACTTTGCCGAGGTGCTCGCCGAAGCGCAGGCGCTGGGCTATGCTGAGGCGGACCCCAGCTTCGACATCGAAGGGATCGATGCCGCGCACAAGCTGTCGATCCTGGCGGCGATCGCGTTCGGGACCAAGCTTGATTTTCCCGGCGTAGCGGCCACGGGCATCACCCGGCTGCGCGCGGCCGATATCGCGCAGGCCGATGCGCTGGGCTATGTGATCCGGCTGATCGGCATGGCCGAAGCGGGCAGCGACGGGCTGTTCCAGCGCGTCCAGCCGCATCTGGTGTCGTTCGATCATCCGCTGGCGCATGTCGACGGGGCGACCAATGCGGTGGTGGCCGAAGGCAATTTCTCAGGCCGGCTGTTGTTCCAGGGCGCCGGAGCGGGTGACGGACCGACCGCCAGCGCGGTAGTCGCGGATCTGATCGATATTGCGCGCGGTGAATTGGGGGCGGCCTTCTCGGTTCCGGTGGCCGAGCTGGAGGCTTTGCCATCCGCGCCGATCGGGCACCGGCTCAGCCGGGCCTATCTGCGCTTCATGGTCGCTGACCGCCCGGGCGTGCTGGCCGAGATTACTGCCGCATTGCGCGATGCCGGGGTCTCAATCGAGAGCCTGATTCAAAAGGGCCGGGCCGGCGACGCCGGGCAAGTGATGGTCGCGATGGTTACGCACGAAGGCCCCGAAAGCGCGGTGGCCGAAGCCGTACGGCTGCTCGATGGTTCAGACAGCCTGAGCGAGCCACCGCTGGTGTTGTACATTCTGGGCAATTAGGGCGCAGCGAGTTCGCCCTTGGCGATTTTGTCAGCGTCCGAACCTTCGGGCGGCGGGGGTAACTTGTCGAGATCGATGTAGTAGACCGGCGTGGGAGTCCCGCCCATGTTGCCGCGGCAGACGCCGTCTGCGCCCCGTTTGCAGCGAATGTAGCCAACATCGGGTGCGCGCGGAATATTGCCATCAAGCGCGCGGCGCGCAGCCAGCGAACTGGGATCGCTCTCGGCCGTTGAGGGTACGCGCTGATCGCTGCCGTGATCAGCGCAAACCACGATTTCATCGCCGACCCCCGGTTTGCAACGGATGCTCCGGTCGGGCACGCCATAGACCGCGTGCGCCTTGTCGAGCATATCGGCGACCTTGCGGTCGGGCGCGGCGGGATCGGGCAGCGGCTGGCCCATGGCTGCAGAAGCGAACAACAGCGCCACTGCTATCGAGCAACGCTTTGCCCAGTTTGCCGCAATAGGCTGCATTCTCGTTCTCCTCCCCACCGCCCAGCGGCACTGGAGCGGTAGCGGCGCTTAATCGCGGATGAATGCCGCTGCGCGCGCTGACGCCCAACACAGGATGCCCTCGACAGCATGCATGCTCACAGCTAAGCGCCTTCACATACGTTTGCAGACCAATCCGGAAGGCCGCGCTCTTACCATGACCAGACCACTTACCCCGCCCAGCAAAGTGCTCGACCGCGTGTTGGTCCTCGAAATGGTCCGGGTGACCGAAGCTGCTGCGATCAACGCTTCCAAGCTGATCGGGCGCGGCGATGAGAAGGCCGCCGATGCCGCTGCGGTCGAAGCAATGCGCGCTGCGCTTAATGAGCTGGAGATGGACGGCACCGTGGTGATCGGTGAAGGCGAGCGCGATGAAGCGCCAATGCTGTTTATCGGCGAAAAAGTCGGCGCGGCGCAGGGCACTGGGCCCAAGATCGACATCGCGCTCGATCCGCTGGAAGGCACCACCATCACCGCGCATGCCGGGCCCAACGCGCTAGCGGTGCTGGCCTGCGCCGAAGAGGGCAACCTGCTCAACGCGCCCGACGTTTACATGGACAAACTGGCGGTCGGGCCAGGCTATCCTGACGGGATCATTGATCTGGCCAAAAGCCCGACCGAGAACGTCAAGGCAGTGGCTGCGGCCAAAGGGGTTGAGCCCAACGAGATTATCGTCTGCGTGCTTGACCGGCCGCGCCACGCCGCGCTGATCGCCGAGCTGCGCAGCCTGGGCTGCGGCGTTGCGTTGATTCCCGACGGCGATGTCGCCGGGGTAATCGCGGTGACCAACGAGGAAACCAACATCGATCTGTACATGGGCCAGGGCGGCGCGCCCGAGGGCGTACTCGCGGCGGCCGCGCTGCGCTGCGTTGGCGGGCAGTTCAATGGCCGGTTGGTGTTCCGCAACGACGACGAGCGCAAACGCGCAGCCAAGTGGGGGATCAAGGATCTGAACAAGATCTACCAGCTGGAAGAACTGGCCAAGGGCGATTGCATCTTTGCCGCGACCGGGGTCACCGATGGCTCGCTGCTCAAGGGGGTAAAGCGGCTCAAAAACGGGGTGATGACCACCAGCAGCGTGGTCATGCGGGCGAGTTCGGGCACTGTCCGCTGGGTTCACGGCGAACACCGCACCAAGCGCTGATCCACACCTTCGCGCGCCCGGATGTTGCATTCGCGCTTGGCCGCGTTAAGGGCTGCGGCACATTAATGCCGCGGACAAGGGATATGCGATGAAGCTTCTGACCGGCAATTCCAACCCGTCCTTGGCCCGCGCTGTCGCCGATTACCTCGAGCTGCCGCTGACCGAGGCGTCGGTGCGGCGCTTCGCCGATGAGGAAGTATTCGTCGAGATCCATGAGAATGTCCGCGGTGAGGATATGTTCGTGATCCAGTCGACCAGCTTCCCGGCCAATGACAATTTGATGGAACTGCTGATCTGCATCGACGCTTTGCGCCGCGCCTCGGCCAAGCGGATCACCGCAGTATTGCCCTATTTCGGCTATGCCCGGCAGGACCGCAAGCCCGGTCCGCGCACGCCGATCTCGGCCAAGCTGGTCGCCAATCTGATCACCACCGCCGGGGCTGATCGGGTGCTGGCGGTCGATTTGCATGCCGGACAGATTCAAGGCTTCTTTGATATTCCGACCGACAACCTCTATGCCGCGCCAGTGATGGCGGCGGATATTCTGGCGCATAGCGAGCCCGATAACCTGATGGTCGTCTCGCCTGACGTGGGCGGCGTGGTGCGGGCGCGGGCCTTGGCCCGGCGGCTTAACAATGCCCCGCTGGCGATCGTCGACAAGCGGCGCGACAAGCCGGGCCAGTCCGAAGTGCAGAACATCATCGGCGATGTAAAAGGCCGCAATTGCATCCTGATCGACGATATCATCGATTCGGGTGGCACGCTGTGCAATGCGGCGGCCGCCTTGATGGAAGCAGGCGCGGCCAGCGTCACCGCTTACCTCACCCACGGAGTCTTGTCGGGCTCGGCGGTTGAGCGGGTCAATGGTTCGGCGCTCAAGGAACTGGTGATCACCGACACGATTCTGGCGACCGACGCCACCAGCAACTCAGCCAAGATCCGCGTGCTCCCGATCGCCCCGCTGATCGGCGAGGCGATCCGCCGCATTGCTGATGAAAGCTCGGTCTCGAGCTTGTTCGATTGATGAACCTCGGCGCTGAAATCGCGCTGGCCCACCGCTTGGCCGATGCCGCGCGCGCGGCGATTTTGCCGCACTTTCGTTCGGGGCTGGTTAGCGAACGCAAGGCCGATGCCTCACCCGTGACCTTGGCCGACCGCGCTGCCGAAGAGGCGATGCGGCGGATCCTGACCGCCGAATGCGCGCGCGATGGGGTCCACGGTGAGGAATTAGGAATCAGCGAGGGCAGCACTGGGCGAACCTGGGTGCTCGATCCGATCGATGGCACCACGGCCTTTCTGGCTGGGCGGCCGATCTTCGGAACCTTGATTGCTTTGGTGGTTGATGGCTGGCCGGTGCTCGGCGTGATCGATCAGGCGGTGCTGGGTGAGCGCTGGCTGGGGGTGACTGGGCAGCCGACCTTGTTCAATGGCCAGCCGGTGCGGACCCGGGCTTGTCCGGCCTTGGCCGAAGCCGCGCTGGCGACCACCGGGCCGCACTATTTTGACAGCCATGACGGCGAACACTTCATGGCGCTCGCCGCGCGGACCGATCACAAGCGGATGGTGATGGGCGGCGATTGCTACAACTACGCGATGCTCGCCTCGGGGCACTTGGACGTGGTCTGTGAGGCGAACCTGAAGCTCCACGATTTCGCCGCACTGGTGCCCGTGGTTGAAGGTGCAGGCGGGGTGATGTGCGATTGGAACGGCGATCCGCTCCACGCTGGTAGCGACGGGCATGTGCTGGCGCTGGGCGACCCGGCGCGCGTTGAAGATGTAGTCGAAGCGCTAGCCTGTAATCACTGAAGCGCGGCCTTTACAAACTCTGCCGCGCGTTCGCCGATCATGATCGAGGGCGCGTTGGTGTTGCCCGAGACCAGCCGCGGCATGATCGAGGCGTCGGCCACCCACAGCCCTTCGATGCCGCGCGCTTTGAGGGTCGGATCAACCACTGCCGCTTCGTCAGCGCCCATCCGGCAGGTGCCGACCGGGTGATAGATCGTGTCCGAAACCTCACGGATGCGGGCTTCGAGCGCGGCATCGTCGTTAAAGTCGACTGGATTGCGTTCGCGCGCGCCCAGGTCTGACATCGGCGGGGTCGCTGCAATCCGGTGCATCAGCCGCGCACCATCGCGCAGCAGGTGGAGGTCGCGTTCGTCCGACAGGAAGTTGGGGTTGATCGCCGGTGCGGTTGCTGGATCGGGGCTGGCCAGCCGCACCCAGCCACGGCTTTCGGGCCGAAGCACGCAAGCGTGAAGCGAAAAGCCGTGGGCCTTCAGCTTGTCACGCCCGTGGTTCTGGATGATCGCGCGGATGAAGTGGTACTGGATGTCGGGCGCAGGCGCGTCGGGCCGGATCGTCGCAAAGCCGCCGCTTTCGGCAAAATTGGTGGTGAGCATTCCAGTGCGGAACCGGCGGTGTTCGACAAAGGCCTTGGCCAGCTGCCACACGCCCCGCAGTGAACCGCCGAACAGCGAGAGATCGTCCAGTTCATAGCCGACCAGATAGTCACAGTGGTCTTGCAAGTCGGCGCCGACCGCCGCCTTGTCCAGCACCGTGGCGATCCCATGCTGCTGCAGATCGGCGCCGGGGCCGACCCCTGACAGCATCAGGATTTGCGGGCTGCCGAACGCGCCGGCACTCAACACCACGCCGCCGCGCGCGCGGATCGTCTGGCTTACTCCGCCGACCCGGATCGCAACCCCGGTCGCGCGGCCATCTTCGATCACGATCCTCTCGACCAGCGCGCCGGTGCGCACGCTCAGGTTCTTGTGCCCGGCGAGCGGATCGATAAAGGCGCGCGCCGCGCTCCACCGCTCGCCGTTGTGCTGGGTCACCTGATACAGCCCGAAGCCTTCCTGCTTCGCGCCGTTGAAATCGTCGTTGCGCGGCAGTTGCAGCCGTGTTGCGGCTTCGACAAAGGCCTCGCCGACTGCGCTCGGCGCGATCTGGTCGGTCACGTGCAGCGGTCCGCCCGCGCCGTGCCAGGCGCTCTCGCCATTGGTGTTGTCTTCCTGGCGCTTGAATACAGGCAGGACATTGTCCCAGCTCCAGCCGGTGCAGCCCAGTGCCGCCCAATTGTCATAGTCCCAGGGATTGCCGCGAATATAGACCATGCCGTTGATCGCGCTCGATCCGCCCATGCCCTTGCCGCGCGGCTGATAGCCGGTCCGCCCGTTCAGCCCGGCCATTGGCTCGGTGTCGTAGCGGAACATGCTCTTGTCGGGCATCAGCGCCAGCAGCCCGGGGGTGCGGGTGAACATGTGGGTGTTGCCGCCGCCTGCTTCGATCAGGCAAACGCTGCGTCGGCCATCTTCGGCCAGCCGCCCTGCCGCAGCGCTGCCCGCGCTGCCGCCGCCGATCACGATGATGTCAAATTCGTCCATGCCGGCCCGCTCCTGATTATCTTGTGAGGGCCGTTTAACCGTCCGCTTAAACGGACGCAAGCTCGTCAGCCGCATTGGCTTCTGGAGGTTGCATTGCCTCCCAGCGCGCGCGGATCGTGGCGCTGGTATCGCGGCTGTTATCGTGGCTCCAGCCCGGTTCGCGCCACAGATAACCCAGCTTGTGCCGCCACGGCGCGGCCCACATATCGCGGGCGATCCCGATCCATTCGTGGAACACCGACCACAGCAAATTGAAACTGCCGAGCTGCTTGACCACCCCGTAGCGGATCACCTGATTATCGCGCTCACTCTCGAACGAACCGAACAGCTTGTCCCAGACGATGAACACCCCGGCATAGTTGCGATCAAGGTAAACCGGATTGGTCGCATGGTGGACGCGGTGGTGGCTGGGGGTGTTCATCACCGCCTCAAACCAGCGCGGCAAGCGCTTGATTGCCTCGGTGTGGATCCAGAACTGATAGATCAGGTTGATCGCACCGCAGGTCGCCAGCATCACCGGTGAAAAGCCGATGAAGGCAGGCCAGATCCGGAACGCGAAGGACAGCGCGAAAAACCCGGTCCAGGTCTGCCGCAGCGCGGTCGACAGGTTATAATGCTGGCTGGTGTGGTGATTGACGTGGCTCGCCCAGAACCAGCGGACCCGGTGGCCGGTACGGTGCGCCCAGTAATAGTTGAAATCGTCGAGCACGAAGCACGCCGCCCAGGCCCACCAGGCAAACTGCACTGTCGCCAGCCGGTGCTGGTAAAGCCAGGTCGCCGCCGCCACCACCAGCGCGACGGTCAGCGCGCCGGCCACCGACGAGCCGGTGCCCAGCGCTAGCGACGCCAGTGTGTCGCGCGGTTCATAGGCATCAGGCGCGCGGCGCTTGGCCCAGATCATCTCCAGCACGATCGCCAGAATGAAGAACGGAATGGCATATTCGACCGGGCCGAGTTTGGGCATCGTCTAGCGCTCCAGCCGCCGCAAGCTCGCTGCCCAGACCTGGGCTTGCTCACCCAGATCGAGCGTCACGGGGGCAAACCGGCGTTCGCCCGAACCGATGGTCAGGAAGTTGCGGTCAAGCTGCGCGAAGGCGTGGCTATCGAGCAGCCGTCCGGCAAAGTGCGCGCCGTGCCGCTTGAGCAGCAGCACCCGGCCTTGCGCATCGCGGGCCAAAGCGCCAATCCCGGCGCGATCCAGCACCAGTTCAGCAGGTTCAAATCCGCTCAGCGCTGAGCACGCAAGTTCGCGCGCCTGTACCTCGCTGCGCAGCCGCACATCTGCGCCCAGGCCGAGGTGGTGGGCCAGCCAGGTCACCGCCAAAATCAACGCGACTGAGACGGCCAACTGGATCACAATAAATGCCATTGCCGCGTCAGCTGCTTTTTGCCGCGAGCATATCGATCAGCGCGCGCACGGGGGTGAGATCGTAGCCAGCCTGCGCGGCGGCGGCGGCCAGCGCGTGCGGGCTCTTGCCCGCGCTCGCCTCGGCCAGCGCCCACAGCAACGTCGAACGGGTGCCCGACCGGCAATAGGCCAGCACTGGCTGATCGGTCGAAGCCAGCGCGGCGGCCATTGCCGCGACTTGCGGTTGCGAAAACCCGGCGTGACCAACTGGGATCGCCACGTAAGCTAGTCCGGCGGCAGTGGCAGCCTCGGCAATCTGCGCGCCGGGGATCTGATCGTCGCTTTCGTCATCGGGGCGGTTGTTGATAATCAGACCAATCCCGCTGGCCGCGGCCTGCGCCACTTCGGCGAGGCCGATTTGCGGGCTGGCATAGATCCGGTCGGTCAGTTGGCGGAACATCAGCTGTCCTTCCCTGCGGCGGCTGCCCGGCTCCGCGCTCGGCGCCCACGCGACACGATATTGAGCGTCTCGACCAGTGCCGAAAAGCCCATCGCGATGTATATATAGCCCTTGGGCACGTGCACCCCAAACCCATCGGCAACCAGCACCACTCCGATCATCACCAGGAAGGCCAGCGCCAGCATCACCAGCGTCGGGTTCTTTTCGATGAAGCGGGCCAGCGGATCGGCGGCGATCAGCATGATCCCCACCGTGACCATGACGGCGGCGATCATGATCGGCACCTGATCGGTCATGCCCACCGCAGTCAGGATCGAATCGACCGAAAAGACCAGATCGAGCGCGATAATCTGAGCGATAGCGGCCGAAAACACGATCTCTTTCACGCCTTTGTCATGATCGAGCAAATCGCCGCTCTCGCCCTCGGGGTCGATGTTGTGGTGGATTTCCTTGGTCGCTTTCCACAGCAGGAACAGCCCACCGGCGATCAGGATCAAGTCGCGGCCAGAGAAAGCGGTTTCAAAGGTCGGTTCGCCATGCGGGCCTGGGGTGCCCGCGATCCCCAGATCGAACAGCGGGGTCTGCAGCGTGACGATCCAGCCGATTACCAGCAGCAGCGCGATCCGCAAACCCAGCGCGAGCATCAGCCCGATTCGCCGCGCCCGCGATTGCTGCGCGGGCGGCAACTTGTTTGAGACGATCGCAATGAACACCAGATTGTCGATCCCGAGCACCAGCTCGAGCGCGATCAGCGTCAATAAAGCGATCCAGGCGGACGGGTCTGAAATGAGGGTCAAAATATCCATGGTCCCGCTCTGCCAAGACTGGTCGCGGCTGGCAAGCACGCTGCCCGCGGGCGGAGCATTGAACCGCACAGAACCTGAACTGCGACGCAAAGTTACGTGCACAAATGTCACAGTTATGCAGGCGCAAACCGCTGCGCTTATTTCTGTTCGCTATTGCGGGCGGTTTGGGCTATGCGGAAAGGTGCAGAGGAAGCGGTTTAGCGCCATTTGTTCTGTCGCCCGGTGCGATTCGTCCGCGCCACCGAGCTGTGATCTAGGGGC
>JANNYT010000043.1:0-15138 GCA_031410255.1 Novosphingobium sp.
GCCAGCTTGTAGGTGACCACGCCGACTTTCACGTCATCCCGGTCGGGCAGGCCGAGGTGTTCCTTGGGGGTGACGTAGCACAGCATCGCGGTGCCGAACCAGCCGATCATCGCCGCGCCGATCCCGCTGGTGATGTGGTCATAACCCGGCGCGATATCGGTGACGAGCGGCCCGAGCGTGTAGAACGGCGCTTCGCCGCAGACCGCCAGCTGCTTGTCCATGTTCTCCTTGATCTTGTGCATCGGCACGTGGCCGGGGCCTTCGATCATCACCTGCACGTCTTGCGCCCAGGCCCGCTTGGTCAGCTCGCCCAGCGTGTAGAGCTCGGCGAACTGGGCCTCGTCGTTAGCGTCGGCGATGGAGCCGGGGCGCAGGCCATCGCCCAGCGAGTAGGCGATGTCATAGGCTTTGCAGATCTCGGTAATCTCGTCGAAGCGCTCATACAGGAAGCTCTCCTTGTGGTGGCTGAGGCACCATTTGGCCATGATGCTGCCGCCGCGGCTGACGATCCCGGTGACCCGCTTGGCAGCCAGTGGGACGTAAGCGAGCCGCACCCCGGCGTGGATCGTGAAGTAATCAACGCCCTGTTCGGCCTGCTCGATCAGCGTATCGCGGAAGATCTCCCAGGTCAGGTCCTCGGCCACCCCGCCAACCTTTTCGAGCGCCTGATAGATCGGCACGGTGCCGATCGGTACGGGGCTGTTGCGGATGATCCATTCGCGGGTGTCATGGATGTTGCGCCCGGTCGACAGGTCCATCACCGTGTCGGCGCCCCAGCGGATCGACCAGACCAGCTTGTCGACTTCGGATGCGACATCGCTGGCGACGGCGGAGTTGCCGATGTTGGCGTTGATCTTGACCAGGAAGTTGCGGCCGATCGCCATCGGTTCGCATTCGGGGTGGTTGATGTTGCTGGGGATGATCGCGCGGCCGCGCGCCACTTCGTCGCGGACGAATTCTGGGGTGACGTGATCGGGGATGCTGGCGCCCCAGTCCTGCCCATCGCGCGGCGCGGACAGCGCAATTTCGCGGCCGAGGTTTTCGCGCAGCGCGACATATTCCATCTCGGGCGTGATGATCCCGCGCCGCGCATAGTGCATCTGGCTGAGGTTATGGCCGGGCTTGGCGCGCATCGGCTGGCGCAGCGCGGTGGGGAACGGGGGGACGCCGCCGGAGCGGTCTGGCCCCAGCTGGCCGTTATCCTCGGGCCGGGTATCGCGCGGGGTGTAGCTTTCGGCATCGCCGCGCGCGATCTGCCAGTCGCGGCGGATCATCGGCAGGCCCTTGGCAATGTCGATCTGCATGGCGGAATCGGTGTAGGGGCCTGAGGTATCGTAAACCCGCAGCGGCGGCTCGCCCGAGCTTGGCTCCAGATCGATCTCGCGCATGGCCACGCCGAGCGGGCCGACATGGACCTTGCGGCTGCCGCGGATCGGACCGGTGGTTACGCCAATCTCGAGCTTGGAATTGATATCAGCCATGTGCGCTCCAATAAGCGGAACGGGAGCGCAGGCGTGCAAGCCGACCACTCCCTCCGCCCGTGCTAACGGGTTCAGGTTCAACGGGTCGGGCTGCGTTACCAGCCCCTCTCAGTCACACGACTCCCCGGGGATGATGTGGTGATAGGCGCACGGCCGCGCTGCGGCAAGCTCACTTGGTCAGGATATAAAGCGCAACCGCCACCACCAGCCCCGCGAAGATCCGCCGTGCCAGCACCGCGCGGTGCTCGAGCCGCTTGGCCAGCGGCAATGCCGCCAGAGTGCCAAGCAGGCCGCCGCCGAACAGCGCGAAAAACAGCGGCCAGATCAGCTGACCGGACAGGGCATATGAGGCGCTGGTGGCGCTGCCGAACAGCGCGACCGACAGCAGCGAGGAAGCGCCGGCGTTGGCCAGCGTCATCCCGGTCGCGGCGATCAGTCCGGGCGCAATCAGGAAGCCGCCGCCGATCCCGAAGAAGCCCGCCGCCAATCCGGTCAGCAGGCCAACCGGGGCGAGCTTGGCGATCATCGGCCCGGTCAGGTGCACCGCCGGATCGCCTTCACTGCGGCGCGGCAGCACCATTGATACCGCAATGGCGATCATCGCGACGGCAAACCAGCTGAGCAAGGCCTGGCCATCGACCTGCTTGGCCAGCGCTGCGCCGAGCAGCGCTCCGGCCAGCCCGGCAGCTGCGAAGACGCTGGCGCAGGGCCATTTGACCCGGCCTGCGCGGGCCTGTGCAGCCAGACCGGCCGCAGCGTTGACCGCCACTGCCGCCGCCGATGTCCCGATGGCGGCGTGGATGTCAGCAATGCCCACCACATAGACCAGCCACGGCGTCGCCAGAACCGATCCGCCGCCGCCGAACAGCGTCAGCAGCAGCCCGATCAGCGCGCCGCCGGCAGAAGCCAACAGGAGTGATTCGAGCGCCACCGGATCAGGCGCCGCTTGACCGGTTCCACGGCGCGAGCATCAGCAAGTGGGCCATCGCGCAGGTGCCCGAGAGGCCAGCGAAAGTAAGCCCGACACCGACAAATCCAGCCAGCCCATACCACAGCGGGGTCACGAAAGCTCCAAGCAGGACCCCGGTCAGGATCAGCAGCCCGGCGGTGATCTGGACCTGACGGTTCATTTCTATCGGCGCACTGCGGTTCACTTCGAGCGGCAGCCCGGCGGCGGACCACGCTGCAATTCCGCCGTCGAGCACGCAGGCATTGCCTACGACCCGCGCGGCGAGCTGAGCGCAAGCCGCCCCGGTGCGCGCGCCGCTGCGGCACGTGAAGATCACCTGCGTTCCGGGATCGAGGCTGAGATGCGTTCCCGCCCAGGCCGAGAGCGGGAGCGAGCGTGCCCCGGCAATGTGTGAGCGGGCGAATTCGTCAGGCTCGCGAATATCGACCAGCACCGCGCGGCCGCTGGCCAGCCGCGACTGGACTTGTGCCGGGGCAAGTTTCTCGAGGGTCGCGGTCATCATCAGGTCCTCAATTCAGGCGGGCAGAACAGCTCGGCCAAGGTCTGGATCACGCGCAGCGCGGCATGATCGACAATGCGGTAATAGATCGTCTGGGCGGCCCGGCGCGTGGCGACCAGTTCCTGTTCGCGCAGCAACGCCAGGTGTTGCGACAGAGCTGATTGCGACAGGTCGACGCGCTGCAGCAATTCGCTGACCGACAGCTCACCCTCGGCCAACTGGCACAGGATCATCAGCCGCTTTTCGTTACCCAGCAGCCGCAGCAGCGCCGCAGCGCGCCCGGTGCTTTCAGCGAACAAGGCGGGGTCAAAGCGGTTGAGATCAAACATGACATCGATATATCACTTGATTCTAATTTAGCAATATCTAATATAAAGGGCCGAAGGAGAGTCGCATGACTGCCGTTCCTAACGTTGCCGCATTCTTTGATCCCGCAACGCATACTGTCAGCTATGTGGTGTCCGATCCCGTCAGCCGGCGGGCGGCGATCATTGATCCGGTGCTGGACTTTACGCCGCACAATGCGCGGACTGCAACGCATTCGGCCGATCTTCTGCTGGCGCATCTGACCGAGCACCGGCTCGATCTGGCATGGATGCTGGAAACGCACGCGCATGCCGATCATCTTTCGGCAGCGCATTATCTGCGCGAGCGAACCGGGGCGCCGGTGGTAATTGGTGCACAGATCACTGCGGTGCAGGGGATTTTTGCCAAGCTGTTCGAAGCCGACGACGTAGTGCCCGATGGCAGCCAGTTTAACCGGCTGGTCAGTGACGGCGATCGCTTGCAACTGGGCGCGCTCGAACTGCGGGTGCTGCATACGCCGGGTCATACGCCCGCCTGCGTCACCTATTTGATCGGCGATGCGGCGTTTGTGGGCGATACGCTGTTCATGCCGGACTATGGCACCGCCCGCTGCGATTTTCCGGGCGGCAGTGCCGCTACACTTTATGGCTCGATCCGCAAGTTGCTGGCGCTGCCGCCCGCAACCCGGCTGTTCGTCGGCCACGATTATTTGCCGGCGGGGCGCAGCGACTTCGCGTGGGAAACCACCGTGGCGGAGCAGCACCGCGCCAATGTCCATGTCCATGATGGGGTCAGCGAAGCAGACTTTGTCGCCATGCGGCAGGCGCGCGATGCGACGCTAGAGGCACCGCAGCTGATCTTGCCGGCGCTGCAAATCAATATCCGTGCCGGCCAGTTGCCCCCGACCAGCGCGGGCGGTCACCGCTACCTGAAGTTGCCGCTCGACGCGATTTGAGCTTGGCAGGCAGCGTGGAGCCTGGGGCAGGGCCGCGATCCCTTGCGGGCCGCTGGGTCTGGCGGCGTCCGGAGCGAATTGGCTTGCTGCGCTGGCGGCATGGTGATCTACCTTAGGTCTGGGCCGCACAGTTCGCCGTCTGACGCTACGCTGCCACGTTTGGCAGCGATGTTCGTCGCGGCGCTATGGGGAGTATACCAATGCAAATTTCAAGAGCAACCGCCGCGCTGGCGGCGGCGCTGGCGTTTGGCGCGGCGTCCGCCATCCATGCCCAGATGCCGACCTGGAACGCTGAACAGAAGAGCGTCTGGGCGGTGGTCGAGCAGAGCTGGGTCGACGAAGTGGCGCAGAACGGCAAGTGGCCCGCTGACTATGCCGATCCGCAGATGATCGGCTGGGGCAGCGATCAGCACTCACCGCGGGGCAAGGATTCGATCGCCCGGTGGTCGCGCTACAGCGACAGCCAGGGCAAGACGATCCAGTACGAAATTACCCCGCAGGCGATCGCGATCAGCGGCAGCACCGCAGTGGTGACATACGTTGCAACGACCGTCCGCCAGCGCGGCACCGACAAGCCCGAGCAGGTGCAGGAAGCCTTGACCGAAACGCTGGTGAAAAGCGGTGGTTCGTGGAAATTCCTCGCCTCGGTTACCTGGACGGTCGGCAAGTAGCTAGCTGACAATCGAAGCCCGTTCTGGCGGCGCGGCATTGGACATTCCGGTGCCGCCCGCTAGTCCGGCGGACCAATGACCGTGCTCTACCGCCTCGACGCCGCCGCCGCCGAAATTGCGACGCGATTCGGCGCGCGAGCGCGGGATGATCCGTGGGCCGGCGGCCACATCGCGCCTGGGCAGTTCGCGCCGGTAATCACCGCCGGGCGCGAATTCATTGCCGGGCCGCGTCAGGCCGTGCAGCCGCGCCGGATGATCCCGCAGCTGTGGGGGGTTCCGCCGCCGCCGGCCGCAGGAGACAATGGCCGCGGCGTGCTGAGCGTGCGCAATCCTGACAGTCCGTTCTGGATCGGCAACTTGCGCAACAGCGAGTTTCGCTGCCTGATCCCGGCGACCGCTTTCATGGAATGGGGCCGGGCTGATCCCGTCAGTGGCAAGCGCCGCGCGCACTGGCTGGCCTGCAGCGACCAGCGTGTTTTCGCGTTTGCCGGGGTGTGGAAGGACAGCGAGATCCCCAGCTTTGCGTTGCTCACCGCCGAGCCCAATGCGCTGCTGCGCGGCCTTGGCTGCACCGCGATGCCGGTGATCCTGCCTGCAGGCGAGCCGCAGCAGCGCTGGCTGAATGGCGATTGGCGGGAGGCCAACGCATTGCTCGCGCCCTATTCGTCCTCGCTGATGAACGAGTCCGCTGGACATTAACCGTTCGATTAAACATACTCCGCGCTGACCGCTATTGCGGCACACGGGAGACGATACGCGATGGCTCAGACTGCAACACTGCCCAAAGTCTGCATCATCGGCGCGGGGTGCTCCGGCTTCACCACCGCCAAGCGGCTCAAGGATCACGGCGTGCCGTTCGATGTGTTCGAAGCTTCGGACAATATCGGCGGCAACTGGTATTACGGCAATCCCAACGGCAATTCGGCCTGCTATCAAAGCCTGCACATTGATACGTCGAAGTGGCGACTGGCGTTTGAGGACTATCCGGTGCCGGCGGGCTGGCCCGACTATCCGCACCATGCGCAATTGCTTCAGTACTTCCACGATTACGTCGATCACTTCGATCTGCGCCGCCACATCCGCTTCAACACCAGGGTCGAACAGGCCGAGCGCGCACCCGGCGGCGGCTGGAAGATCACGCTGTCGACCGGTGAGGTGAAGCATTACGATGCGCTGGCGGTGGCCAATGGCCATCACTGGGCGGCGCGAATTCCGGAATATCCCGGCGCGTTCAACGGTACCCAGTTGCACAGCCACGATTATCGCAGCCCGTTTGAGCCGGTCAATTGCGTGGGTAAACGCGTGCTGGTGGTCGGCATGGGCAATTCGGCGATGGACGTGGCGAGCGAGCTGTCGCAGCGCCCGATTGCGCAGCGGCTGTTCGTCTCGACCCGGCGAGGCGTGTGGATATTCCCCAAGTATTATAAAGGCCAACCGCTCGACAAGAACCCCGCCCCGGCCTGGCTGCCCAAGGGGATCAAGCAATGGCTGGGCGCGCGGATGATCAAGGGGCTGGTCGGCAAGATGAGCGATTACGGCTTGCCCGAGCCCGCGATCGGCCCGTTTGAAAGCCACGGCACGGTCTCGGGCGAGTTTCTGGTCCGCGCCGGATCGGGCGACATCGCGATGAAGGGCGGGCTCGCGCGGCTCGACGGGGACGGCGTGGTGTTCGCCGATGGCAGCCGCGAGCAGCTCGACGTGATCGTCTGGGCGACCGGCTATGACATCAAGTTCCCGTTCTTCACCGATCTGACCTTGACGGCCGACGCCGAAAACCGCCCGCCGCCACTGTACAAGCGGATCATGAAGCCCGGTGTGCCCGACTTGTTCTACATGGGGCTGGCGCAGCCGCTGCCGACGCTGGTCAACTTTGCCGAACAGCAATCAAAGCTGGTCGCGGCGTATCTGACCGGGACTTATCTGCCACCCGAACCGGCCGAAATGGAGCGGGTGATCGCGGCCGACGAGGACTATTACACCGGGCAATATTACGCCGCGCGGCGGCACACCATTCAGCTCGATTTCGATCACTACGTCCGGGCGCTGGGCAAGGAACTGGCGCAGGGTGCCAAGCGGGCGGCGCTGGCGGGCAATCAGCTGCCGGTGATGCCGCGCGAACTGGAGGAAGCATGACCATGGCGACTGTTGCCACCCGCCCGCAGAGCCCGGTCGATGTCAGCGCCAATGCGCTTTACGTCGAGGACCGCTGGCGCGAGCCCTTCGCGCAGTTGCGTGCGCAAATGCCGGTCAGCTGGCGGGCGGAAAGCCCGTTCGGCGCTTACTGGTCAGTCACCACGCACGCACTGGTGCAAGAGGTTGAGATCCATCCGGAGGTCTATTCCTCGCGCTGGGATCTGGGCAATATCACCATCGCCGATACCGTTGGCGGCAGCGAATTCCCCAACTTCATCGCGCAGGACGCCCCGATCCACACCGCTCAGCGCAAGGTGATCGCGCCGGCTTTCTCGCCCAGCCAGATCGTCAAACTGGAAGCTCAGGTTCGCGCCCGCACGGCGGAACTGTTCGCCGCCCTGCCGCGCGGGGAGACGTTCGATTGGGTCGATCGCGTCTCGATCCCGCTGACTTTGGGAATGCTGTGCATCCTGTTCGACATGCCGTTTTCCGAATGGCGCGATATCAAGCGCTGGTCGGACTATGCCAGCGGGGTTTCGGAGGACAACCTCAACGACGAATACCGCGCGCAATTCCTGAGCCAGATGACCGAAATGCTCGCCCGGTTCGACCGCGAGCTCGATGCGCGCAAGGCCTTGCCGCCGAGCGATGACCTGCTCAGCCGGATGGTCCATTCCGACGCGATGGGCCACATGGACGCGATGGAACGGATCGCCAATATCGCGCTGCTGATCGTCGGCGGGAACGATACCACGCGCAATTCGATGTCGGCGCTGGTCGAGGCGTTCGATCGCTATCCGGCGCAGCTGGCCAAGCTGCGCGCCGATCCGGCGCTGATCCCCAACGCCGCGCAGGAAATCATCCGCTGGCAAAGTCCGGTCACCCACATGCGCCGCACTGCGCTGAGCGATACGCAGCTGGGCGGACAGACGATCAAGGCCGGTGACAAGGTGGTGCTGTGGTACATCTCGGCCAACCGCGACGAGCAGGTGTTCCCCGAGGCCGAACGCTTTGACGTGGCCCGCACGAATGCCCGGCGGCATCTGGGCTTCGGCCACGGCGTTCACCGCTGCGTCGGCGCGCGGCTGGCCGAAGTGCAGTTGGCCGCAGTGATCGAGGAAATCGTGAATTGCGGCGCAAAGATCGTGCCGCAAGCCCCGCCAACGCGGCTGGCGAGCCCGTTCCTCCACGGCTTTACAGCGATGCCGGTGCAGCTGGCCCCGGAATGAGGCGGCTACTTTGCCGCGCTTTTGAAATTAGGGCTTCGCAGAGAATTTGAAGACTTGACCCTTATTGTTACTATCGATTGTCAATTAGTTTGAATTGACGAGACAACAGTATATAACTCTGCACAACGAGTCGCACCCATAGTAAAAGCAGCGCGCTAATCGCGTATGCCAGTGTCGTGTTGCCGCCGTGCTTTGTGCGGCAACAATTGGGAGACTTACGATGCCGATAACCCAAGCCGATATCAATGCGCCGATCGACTGGACCGACGCCAAGTTCGTGGGATTGTTAGACGAACTGCAAGCCAACATCCTTAAAGGTCACGGGCGACGCTCGACCCGCAATCTGTTCCTTTCCGTCCGCACGGGCGAGGCGCTGGCGGCGCGCGCCGGGATGAAGGCGCTTGCGCCCCTCGTAACCACCGCGAAACAGCAACTTGATGCGACGGCTGTTTTTAAGGCCAGCGGCACCCCCGGCGGGCAAGTGATCCTCGCGCTGATTTCGCGCGCCGGGTACAAAGCGATGGGCACTGTCGCCGCCAAGATTCCAGTCGATGCAGCGTTCGTTGCTGGCATGGCAAAGCGCCAGGCTATCTTGTCCGATCCCCCAAAAGCAGACTGGGATCAGGATTTTCCATCGACTGCGCATGCGCTGGTCTTGATCGCTGATGCCAGCGAGGCCTTGTGCCGCGCGGCCGAAGCCCAAGTCCTGGCCAAGCTTGGTGCGGGCTGGAAGGTCGCGCATGTTGAGAGCGGTCAGGCGATTTTCGACGGCGCCGGAAATGGGCTGGAGCATTTCGGTTATGTAGACGGGCGCAGTCAGCCGCTGATGCTGACCGATGAAACCAGCAAAGAGGACATGACAAACTGGAACGCAGCATTCGGACCCGATATCGTCTTGGTTGGCGATCCAGCAGGGACAAAAGGCAGCGACAGCATGGGCAGCTACCTGGTGTTCCGCAAACTTGAACAAGACGTCGCCGGGTTCAAGGCGGCCGAAGCTTCGCTCGCCGATGCCCAGCAGCGCGCGGCGAAAGCGGCCGGGATCACCTTGCCAGACCGCGAGTTGGCCGGGGCGATGATGGTCGGACGGTTCGAGGACGGCAGCCCGGCGCTGCTGCATCCAGATCCATCCGGCAATCCGCCGGAAAACGATTTCAACTACGCCGCCGACCCGGCTGGTCGGTTGTGCCCGTTGCACGCCCATATCCGCAAGACCAATCCACGCGACGGCAGTGAACGCGGCGTGATCATGGCGCGGCGCGGCATCACCTATGGCGGCGGCGAGGGTAGCGGCGCCCCAGTCGGGCTGCTGTTCATGTCTTACAACCGCAACATTGCCGGTCAGTTTGAATTCATCCAGCAAAGCTGGGCGAACAATATCAACTTCCAGCAAGCAGCTACGGGCCTCGATCCGATCATCGGGCAAGGAGTCGGTCGTCGCGCGCCCTACCTGCTTTGTCCGATTGCCAGCGGCGACCCGGGCAACCACACTGGTGATTTTCAACAGTTCGTGACCATGCGCGGCGGCGAATACTTCTTCGCGCCGAGCATCAGCGGACTCAAGAACTTGTAGGTTCGGCGACGCGATCAGTGCCACCGAATCTTGAAAGGCAGTGCAGTTAAGCGCTACTTCGCCAGCGGCGCGCCTTTGTGTCCGCCGAATTTGGCGCGCAGCGCGCTGAGCATGCGGCCCGCGGTGCCCGCATCATCGTGGCTGGCAAAGCGCGCGAACAGCGCATCGGCGATCACCGGGGCGGGGGTGCCTTGTTCGATCGCCGCCTCCAGCGTCCAGCGCCCTTCACCGCTATCGGCGACGCGCGGGCTGTAGCTCGACAGCTGCGGGTCTTCGGCCAAAGCGTCCGCCCCCAGATCGAGCAACCACGATGAGACCACACTGCCGCGCCGCCAGACCTCGGCAATCGCGGCCAGATCGAGCTGGTAGCGCCGCTCGGTCGGAACGGCTTCGGTGCCGACGCTTTTGAACAGCGCAAAGCCCTCGGCAAAAGCCTGCATGATCCCATATTCGATCCCGTTGTGGACCATTTTGACGTAGTGACCCGCGCCGGCCGGGCCGCAATGCAGCCAGCCGTCCTCGCCCGGTGCGGGTGGTCCATCGGCGCGGGCCGGGGTGCGCAGCGCCGAGGCGACGCCGGGCGCAAGGCAGGTAAAGATCGGCTGGTTGCGCGCCACCGCGGCATCCTCGCCGCCGATCATCAGCGAATAGCCGCGCTCCAGCCCGAACAGCCCGCCGCTGGTGCCGCAATCGAGCATGGCGATCCCATGGGGGGCGAGCGCGGCGGCGCGCGCGACCGAATCCTTGAAGTTGGAATTGCCGCCATCAATGATGCTGTCACCCGCGCTCAGCAGGCCGGCCAGTTCGTCGATCACGCTTTGGGTGATCTTGCCGGCCGGGACCATTAGCCAGACCGTGCGCGGCGCAGTCATGCCGCTTACCAGCGCGGCGAGGCTGTCGGCGGGAACTGCGCCGGTCTCAGCCGACAGCGCCGACCGCTCAGCCACGTCGATCGAGTAGATGTGACACTGGTGCCCGCCCTTGGATAGCCGCCGGACCATGTTGCCGCCCATCTTGCCCAGACCGATAAACCCGATTTCCATGCGCCCGCTTTCATTCCGGGCGCGGGAATCATTCGCGCGCCGGGCTCCTTTTCGCTGCTGCTGCGGGCCGGCGCAATGGGCATTGCGAACGATTGGCGCGGCGCAATTCCTGCGCAAAATTCGCAACTTCCCGGCACGGCTCACCGCCTTGCGCTTGAAGCGGCGTGCGTAAGCAGGCATTAAGGTTGCATTCGCCAAGGCGGCGGCGAACTCAGATGAGATTTGGAGTATTTACAATGAGCAGGCGGGGCACTTTTTCCATCGGCACCACAGGCACGGCAGTGGCCTTGGCGCTGAGCTCGGCCATGCTGATGGCGGCCGCGCAGCCGCAGAGCATCCTGCCAACTCCAAGCGACAGCCCCTCGCCCGCCGCGAGCGCTAGCCCGGCACCTGTTGCTGCGTCGACCGCCCCGCCGGTGATCGTTCCGCAGATGCCGGTCGATGAACCAGTGGTCAGTTGGACGCTGAACGATGCCAAGGCGCTGCTGGGGGTGATCGAAGGGATCGATGCCGACGGCTTGCTGCCCGAAGATTATCAACCCGCAAAGTTGCGCGCCGCGATCGGTGCTGGTCCTGGCCTCGCGCTCGATGCGCAGGCCAGCCGCTCGTTCGCCTGGTTGGTCGAAGATGTCCGCGATGGCCGCACCCGCATGGATTCGCGCGATCAGTGGTTCGTGATCGACACCGATGTCGATCATAACCCGACCTCGGCCTTGATGAGCCGCGCGCTGGCCAGCCACGATGTGCCGGGCACGGTTACCGGCCTGCTGCCGACCACGCCCGATTACGGCGCGCTCAAAGGCTTGCTGGCGGTGACGCCGAAGGCCGACAAGGCCAAACGCAGCCTGATCCGGATCAACATGGACCGCTGGCGGTGGCTGCCGCAGGATCTGGGCAAATATTACCTGCTGACCAATGTGCCCGAATTTCAATTGCGGCTGACGGTCGATAATACGATCATCCGGTCGTACCGCACGATCGTCGGCAAAGTCGGCAAGACCGCCACCCCGCAGCTGTCCGCCGTGGTCCAAGGCGTGGTGTTCAACCCGACCTGGACAGTGCCGCAGTCGATCGTCAAAGGCGAAGGGCTGGGCGCGCGGCTGATTGGCAATCCCGCTTCGGCGCTGCGCCAGGGTTACAAGGCGACCAAGGCCAAGGATGGCACGATCACCGTGGTGCAGCAGCCTGGACCGACCAATTCGCTCGGGCTGATGAAGCTCGACATGCCTAACGAACACGCGATCTACATCCACGATACGCCCGCGCGCGGCCTGTTTGCGCAGGCCTATCGCGCGCTCAGCCATGGCTGCGTGAGGACCGAACGCGCGACCGAGCTGGGCATGACCATGGCGATCCTTGGATCGGGCAAGACGACCGACGAACTGGTCGCGATTGCGACCTCGGGCAAGTACACGCGCGTGCCGATGACTAAGACTTTTCCGGTCTATATCATGTACTTCACCATGGCGAGCGACATCAACGGCAAGCTCGGCACCTTCGCCGACCTGTATAAGCGTGACACTGCGGTGCTCGCTTCGTTCGCCGCGCCGCGCAAGCTGTGGGACGGCAAACGGCAGAGCAGCGAAAAGGTGATCAAGCTGGATAACCCGCTTTAGGGTTACTTTGTAGGATGGCTGCTCTTGGCGCACGACTTAACGCGGCTAATTTCGGCCGCATTAAGTGTCTTTCCAGCCGGTCGTCCAGCAAGCACCACCAGGCCATGGTAACTAGGGTGCAACTCGTGCCTATCTGCAGCTGGTACGATCGCGACGAATAAATCTCGTTCGGCGTTGTAGAAGTTATTTTCGCTAAATATATCAAGCGCAACCCCATCAGGGCCGCGTTTCAACAAACACATAGCGAGATCCTGACTGGACTGCGTCGTGTAGACTTCAAGCTGGTCGTTTGAGCTGTTTCTCATCGTGTGCTCTTGCCAAGAGCGCCACACCCACGGCGCGGCGAGCGCGATCAGTGCAATCGCCCCAATCACCAGCATGATCCGGCGTGAACGCTTCTGGTCGGTCAAGCGTCGCCGATGCGGTCAGCGTAAAGCAAACGTCCGCCCGAAAGGTGCCACAGCGCCTCGTTGAACTGTTCGGGGCCCATCGCAAAGCAACCTTCGGAGCGGCCGAGCTTGCCTTGCTTGGCGACCATGCTGGCATCGGCATACCAGGCCGGGTGCATCACGATCGCGCGTTCCAGCGCGGTCGAATTGTCCCCGTCCAGCCCGAGCAGGCGGATCGAAGTGCCGTATTTGCCGCTGTACCATTCGGCGGTCAGATAGGCCCCGCGTGAGGTTGCTTCGGAGCCGGGCTCCTTGGAAAAGTTCTGCAAGAACCCGCTATGCTCGGGGTCCGATCCGCGCCCGTGGGCAACGTAGAACGAGCGGATCGTACCGCTTTCAAGATTGGCGAAATGCAGCCTTGGTAAAGTGCTGGGCCGCGCAAAATCGGCCACGCCGACCACGTCAGTGCGCCACAGCTTGGCCCCGGCGCGGTCACGCTCGCGCGCCGCGATGGTCAGCACCTTGCGGTCATAGGCCGGATTAGGGACCACTTCGGTCGGCAGCGCTGGTTGAAGCGGGGCGAGCGGAGCATCGCCGGTCGGAGCGACTCCAAAAGCCTTGTCGAATTCGTCACCCAGCGTCTGCGCGCCGCGCGCCAAGGCACGCCCGGGCAGGGCCAGCGCCGCGCCGGTTGCAAAGCCACCCAGTAAAAGGTCGCGCCGTTTCATGACCCCTGTCATAGCGGTTGTGGATAACCAAAGCCTGAACGACGCGCCAGCGCTATCGCATTCAGGCGGCCAAACCTGCGCCAAGCCGTGCCAAATCCGCGCCATCGAGCCGCATTACGGTCCATTCGTCCATCAGCCGCGCGCCCAATTTGCGGTAAAATCCGATCGCTGGCTCGTTCCAATCAAGCACCGACCATTCGAGCCGCGCGCAATCGCGCGCCAAGGCCAGCGCCGCCAGCTGCGCCAGCAGAGCCTTGCCCAGCCCCGATCCGCGCGCGGCGGGGCGCACAAACAGGTCTTCCAGATAGATCCCCGGCTTGCCTTCAAAGGTCGAGAAATTATGGAAAAACAGCGCGAAGCCTTGCGCCGCACCGTCCAGTTCGCCGATCAGCACTTCAGCATAGGGGCCGTGCCCGCCGTTGTGCCCGAACAGCTTTTCGCCCAGCACCGCCTCGTCAAACCGCACCTCGCTGGCCAGCCGCTCATAGTCGGCCAAGTCGCGAATCAGCTGCGCGATCAGCGGCAAATCGGCTTTGGTCGCGGGGCGAATCGTTATCGTCATGCACGCATCCTTGCTGTCAGGCGCGGCCACAGCACGCCGAGCAACAGCCCGGCCATGACCAGCGCAAAAGCACTTAGTTTCCAGGTCTGCAGCGGCTCATGCAGGAACAGCGCCGAGGTCGCCAGCCCGAACACCGGGACCAGCAGCGATAGCGGCGCGACGCTGCTGGCCGGATGCCGGACAAGCAGCCAGCCCCACACCCCATAGCCGAACATCGTATTGCCCAGCGATTGCCACAGTACCGCGCCCCAGGTCTGCCAGGTGGCAGCGGCGATCCCGGCACTCATCCGCGGCCAACCTTCAAGCACCAGCGCAAAGCCGAGCAGTGGCGGCACCGCAAACAGGCTCGACCAGACAACATAGGCCAGCATGTTGACATTGCCCGCCGCGCGCGCGGTCATGTTGCCGCCGGCCCAGCTCGCCGCCGCGCCCAGCACCAGCAGCAAGCCCAGCGGCGTGGCGCTGCCATCGGTGTGCAGCGCGATCACCGCGATCCCGGCGCTGGCCAGCAGCAGCGCGGCAATCTGGTGCGCGCCGACCCGCTCTTTATTGAGCCAGACCGCCAGCCCGATCGTGAAGAAGGCTTGCGCTTGCACCACCAGCGAGGCGAGGCCCGGGGTGATATCGGCGCGCATCGCGGTGAACAGCAGCCCGAACTGGCCAGCGCCGATCAGCACGCCGTAAGCCGCCAGATTGCGCCACGGCACCTTCGGACGCGGCAAGAACAGCGCGAGCGGGAAGAAAGCCAAAGTGAACCGCAGCAGCGCCAGCGTCAGCGGCGGCAAGTGCGCCAGCGCGAACTTGATCACCACGAAATTGCTGCCCCAGACCGCAGTAACGGCCAGAGCGAGCAACAGGTGTGAAAGGGGGAGACTGTGGCGCGATGCGGTCATAGCCAGCGCCCTAAGTGGCTAGCCGAAGCTTGGCAACACCGGCCCGCTTCCCCTGCCCGACCACCCACAGGGTACTTTAATCCGGTGGTC
>JANNYT010000044.1:0-35478 GCA_031410255.1 Novosphingobium sp.
AGATCGGGGCGACCGACGAGGAATATTCGAACCCCTGCTCGGCCAGTTCCATATAGGCCCAGGGCGTGCGCTGATCGATTGAGAAGCTGGGCGCGCGGTAGCCAGTGATCCGCTGGCCGGCAGCGTCTTCCAGAACTTTGCGCGCGCGCTCAAGATCCTTGCCGAAGCTGTCGCGGTCAAGCCGGAAGACCCGCTCGTGATCCCAGCCGTGGCTGGCCAGCTCGTGCCCGGCATCAACGATCCGCCGCATCAGCGGCCCATGGCGCTGCGCGACCCAGCCGAGCGTGAAGAAGGTCGCCTTGACGTCGGCTGCGGCGAACATGTCCAGAATGGCCGAGACATTGCGCTCGACCCGGTCAGACAGCCCGTCCCAGTTCTGCCGGTCGATCACGCCTTCAAACGCGCCGACCTGAAACCAGTCCTCGACGTCGACCGACAATCCGTTGATGACCTGATCAGGCATGCGACCCCCCGCTCAGCTGTCGCTCAAGCCGCCGCGCGGCTGGCGTCGTCAGCTTCGATCCACTCGATCAGCATGGTCAGCGTGTGGCGGATCGTGCGTTCCTGCTCGAGCATCTTGCTTTCAAAGCCGGACAGCTTGGCCTCAATCGCTTGCAAGGTTGCACCGTGCGCCGGGTCGGGCTGCGCCGCAGGCACTGCGTCCTGCACATTGGCCAGCTCGATCACTGCTTGCTGCAGCTCGGCAATCTGGGCGTCGCGTTCGGCCAGCATGGCTTGCAGCTGCGCCAATGCCACCGCATCAACCGGAGCCGGAGCGGGCACGGGAGCTGACATCACAGCTTGCGCCTGCAGCGCCGCCTCGGCTTTGGCAGCGGAGCGGGCCAGCGGCATTGTGCCGTCCAGCTCCAGCTCTTCGAGCACCTGGCTGAGCATCGCCCCGTCGATCCGGTTGCGCTGATCGACCGCACCCAGCATCATCAGCCGGTTGCAGATCTGGTTGATCCGGCGCGGCACGCCGCCCGAAGCTTCAAACAGTTCGGTATAGACCCGCTGATCGAACTTGGGGTTGCCTTCCCAGCCGACGCATTTCAGGCGGTGTTCGATGTAGGGCTGCACTTCGCCCAGCTCCATCGCCTCAAGGTGATGCGCCGCGATCACGCGCTGACGCAATTGCTCCAGCTGCGGATGATCCTGGATCATGTCGCGGAATTCGGGCTGGCCCAGCAACAAGGTCTGCAGCAAGGGATGCGCGCCCAGCTGGAAATTGGACAGCATCCGCAGTTCTTCCAGCGCGTCGATTTCCAGGTTCTGGCTCTCATCGACCACCAGCAGGCAGCGGCGGCCCGCGCGGGCCTCATCATGCAGGAACGCTTCGATCGCGCCTAGCGCGCTGGCTTTGTCATGCCCGTCCACGATCAAGCCAAAAGCCTGGGCGACAACATGGACCAGCTCTTCGCCGTCGAGCTTGCTGGTAACGATCTGCGCAGCGGTAAGCCGGGCAGGATCGATCGTGGCCATCAAATGCGCGACCAGTGTAGACTTACCCGCGCCGACCTCGCCAGTGATCACCACAAAGCCTTCGCCCTGCGCCAAACCGTAGGACAGGTATGACAGCGCCTTGCGGTGGGTCAGGCTCTCAAAATAGAAGGTCGGATCGGGCGTCAGCTGGAATGGGCGTCCGGTCAGCCCGTAAAAGTCATTAAACATCGTAAAACCCCTTCACAGGCTCAGAACGTGTACCGCACGCCAACCAGACCCGAAGCCGTCCACACATCCTGCAACACTTCACGGTTGACGCCGTTGACGCCGACAGCCGCAGTTGCAGTCAGGTGATTGGTGATCGAGCGGTAGTAAGCGGCGGTTGCGCCAACAGTGCTTGAATTGCCAGCTAAGGCATCTCCGCTTTGGTACCAGTTGGCCCAAACGTTAGTGCCAAAGCTGGAATTGCGGTCAATCCGGCCGTTGAGATAGGCCGATACCCAATAGTTTTCGTCAATCACGCCATTGGCAGCGGCAAGCACGGTACCGGGTGCAGCCAGGAAGCTGCGGCGATCATAACCAGCGCCCACGCCGTACTGCAGCGAGTTGCCGGTCACGCCATAGCTGACCATCACACCGCGGCCGCGGAAGTTGGCCGACTGGACCGAGGCCAGCGCGCCGTTAAGGCAAGTGTTACCGCTGACGCCGGATGAGGCAATGCTGGCCACGCAGGTCGACAGCCCGCCGGTCAGTGGATTGCGCAACCCTTCGAATTGGGTCGGCATTCCGGCCAGCGCAGTGTTGAGCATTCCGCCAAAACCGGTGACATTGTCATAGACTGAAACGTTGAGAGTGGAGCGCGAATTGGGCGCGTAGGCAAAGCTGCCAAAGTAGGTGGTTGAGCCATAACGTCGGCCGATATGCGCTTCGAGCGCGGTGCGGCGGCTGGGGCGCCACAGCACACCGGCATCCCAGATCAGGCCTTCGGTCTCGAAAGCAATCTGGCGCGGCTGGCTCTTGTCAGTGACATAGCGGCCATTGCCATCAACTACCGGCAGCCCGCTGAGCGGATCGAACAGCGCGTCGCGGTGCGAAACCTGGACCTTTTCATAACCGACCCCGGCCACCAGCGCCAGGTTGGCGCCGACTGGCAAAGTCACATCGCCGCGCACATGCTTGTCATCGATGCGTTGGTCGAGAATGGATTCGTCTTCGCGGTTCCACCCGGCGCCGACACCCAGCCCGACCGGCAGCAAAGTGCCGGGACGTGTGCCAAAGTGCAACAGCGCGTTGTGAACCGTGCCCTCGTCATACAGGTTCACCGCGCTCTGCCCAGGAGCCAGCGAAACGCTGTTCGGCGCGCTGACGCGGTTATACCCGAAGCGGTAATGCCCCTCAACCGAGATATCGCCCAGTTGCGTTTGCACCGACGGGCCGACGTAAGCCGAATAGATCTGCGATGAATTGCCGCCATAGTTGAGCCCGGTCGAAGTCGAACCGTTGTTCTCAACATTGACGCGAGACGCCATCACCCCGCCTTCAAGATAGACCGAACGCGGGACGATCCCGACGCGGGCGCGGGCGATCCCGCTGACTACGTCGCCATCGGAGATTGAGGCGTTGTTGCCCCAGCCAAACCGGCGTTCATAGCGCACGGCCACGCCGGCTTCGGCATTGCGGCCAGAGATGTTGGCGTCGAGCCCGGCAGCCACGGTCGTATAGGTCAGCAGCTCGTTTCCGGGTGAGAGTTCGGCCGTAGCGACTTGTTGAACCTCGATATAAGGCGTGACGCTGACCTTGCGGGTATGGATCGAGGCACCGCCGACGTCGGCGCTATCGCCATCATCGCCGCTGTCTGGCTGATCGGCATCGTCGCCGCCCGCACTGGGCCCGGCCATGTCACCATAGGGCATGGATTGGGCATGGGCGATGCCGGGCACGGCCAAAGCCAGCCCGGCAGTCAGCGCGGCGATGCGTGTAAACAGGTGCGATTTCATGATCATCCCCCGTATCCATAATATGAGCCAAAGCGGCGGCCGCTCGGACTGAAGTGGACAGCGTTGAGTAGAAGCTGGATGTTTGGACAGGCGGACAGCAGCGATACTGCGTCTTCCAGGCTACCTTGTCCGGTCTTGTCGGCCCGGGCGACCAGCACCGCCTGCCCGACGTATTTGGCGAGTTCCGCCGCTGGCGAAGCAGCCAGCGCGGGCGGCGAATCAAAGATCACGAACCGCTGCGGTGCGCCTTCGACCAGCCGGTCGAGCACTGCGCGAGTGCGCGCGCTCGACAAGAATTCACTATCACTGGCGGTGGCATTGCCTGCTGGCAGAACCCACAGCCCCGGAATATCGGTGCCAATCACGCAGTTCGCGGCATCGACGCCGCGGTCTGACAGCGCGTCCATCAGCCCCGGTCCGCCTGGCAGGCCGAGCATCGACAACACCGATGGCTTGGCAAAGTCGGCATCGACCAGCAGCACTTCGGTTTCCTTCTCGGCCGCGATCGCGAGCGCGAGGTTGACCGCGGTGAAGCTTTTGCCCTCGCCCGGATGCGGCGAGCAGATCAGCACTCGCTGGGCGGCGACCCCCATGCCGTGCTGCGCCAGCTGGCTCGCGCCAAGTAGCAGCTGGCGTTTGATGATGCGGAATTCTTCGAGCACCGCCGTGACGCTGCCTTCGGGCACGATCAGGCCTTGGTCGCGCAAATGCTGGCGGTTAACCGGATATTGCGGCCCGGAAAAGCGCACGGCCTTGGCCACCGGGGCTGGCACGTTGGCGGTGTAAACGGGCTCAGGTGCGATGACTTCGCCTTCGACCACCTCGGGCGCAGGCGCACTGGGGGTCGGTTCCCGCATGACCCGATGAGCCGCGACGGGCGCGACTTCGGCTTCTTCGATCACCTCATCAGCACGGCGATAACGGCGGCGGGCTGAGGCGCGCGGAACAAGATCGGCCGGGATCGGCGCGGGGGCAAACTGGACCAAATCGTAATTGCGCACGACGCGTTCGATCAGCGTCGCGCCGGGGCGCTTGGCTGCTTCCTGCTCGGGCACCGCGATCTTCTTGTGTTCGGTCATCTCGATCCCCTCACGCGACCATGCCGCGCTGGACAAATTCTATCGTCATCAGCAGCACGAACAGCCCGCCCAGCGCCGCCGTGCCCGCGAAGAAATAGCGCATCCGCTTGTTGCGCAGCGCGCGGCCAGCATCGGTCAGCGCGAGGCTGACCGCGCCCAGTACTGGCAAGCCAACGGCTTTCTCGAGCCGCGCAGTGGTGGCAAAGGTTGAGCGCAGCTGGCCCATCGCAAAAGCTCCGGCCACGCCGGCGCCCAGCCCCATCAGCAGCACGCCGATCAGCAGCAGCGGCCGATTGGGTGCGATCGGCGAGCGCGGACTGGTGGGCGGATCGATCACCTGGAATTTCACCGCGCCGTGCTCATTCTGCACCGAACCACGGATCTTGAGCTCTTCGCGGTCATGCGCGAGCTTGTCGTACTGTTCCTTCAGCACATCGTAATCGCGCGTGATCCGCTGGTATTCGGCCGCCGCGGCGGGATTGGTGAACTGCTGCGCGGTCAGCGAGCTGATTTCCTGTGCCACCGAAGCGCGGCGCGAACCGAGCGACTGGACGTTGGCCTGGCGTTCGGCGCGGATCGATTCGAGCGAGGTGTAAGCCGGATTGGGCACGCCCGCGCCGGCCCCGCCGCCGCCTTCGGCCGCAGCGGCTGAGCGCAGGACATTCACCTGATTGCGCGCGGCGATCACGTCGGGATGATTTTCGGTCAAGCCGCGCGCCCGCAAGGTGTTGAGCTGCGACTGCGCATCATTGAAGGCCGCGCGCGCGCCGCCGACCGGGGCAGCGGCTCCGGCGAGTTGCTTTGGCGTACCAGCCAACTGGCCATTGATCGCCGCCAGCGCGCTTTGGGCCGCGGCCAGATCAGCATCAATCCCGCGCAGTTCGCTGCGGGCAGTCTCGATCTTCTGCAGGCCGCTGGCCGCACCACCGGCCAGCGCCGGGTTCTGCGATTCAAACGCGAGCCGCTTTTGCTCGGCGTCGCCCAGTTCCTTTTGGCGCTGGGCCAGTTGCTGATCCATGAAATCGAGCGACTGGGTCATTTCGCCCTTGTTGCCCGACAGGTTCTCTTCGCGGAACAGGTCGATCAGTTTCTGGACGATGGCCTGCGCGATCTTGGCATTGGCGGCATCCGAATTTGAGCCGTTGCCATAGGTCGCGGTGATCGTGAACATGTTGTCCTGGTCGCTCGCCACCTTGACCCGCTTGCCCAGTGACAGGACTGCTGATTCCATTTCCTTAGGCGTGGTGATATCGGCCCCGATCGGGGTACTGCGGATCACTTTTTCAAGGTTCACCGCGCTGGTCAGCGTCTGGCGGACCCGGTCGATGTCGCGCTTGGTGTTGCTCGGCACGCCGGTCACGTCGGCCAGCATGTCATCGAGCTGGACGAAGATGCGGGTGGTTGATTCGTAGCTGTTGGGGACCATCGCCACCACCAGCCAACCCAGCAGGCACACGCCCCAAGCCAGCGCCAGCGCCAGCCAGCGGCGGTGCCAGACCGAGTGCAGCGCCGAGCGCAGTTCGTCAAAAACGTTGTTCATGTCCCGCCCCTGGCCCCGTCCTTGCTCAGAACTGGCTTTCGGGGATGATGATCACATCACCGGGCATCAGCATGACATTGGCCTTGCTGTCGCCCTTCCTAAGCAGATCGCCCAGCCGCAGCCCGTATTCCTTCTGCTTGCCGGTTTCCTTGTCGAAGCGGATCAGCTTGGCGCGGTTGCCCGAAGCGTATTCGCTCAGCCCGCCGACCGCGATCATCGCATCGAGCAGGGTCATGTTGGCGCGGTAGGGCAGCGAAGCCGGCTTGCCGGTGGCCCCGATCACACGGACCTGCTGGCTGTAAGTGCCAGCGAATTTGTTGACGATCACCGAAACCAGCGGATCCTGGATATATTGCGAGAGCTGGAGGGTGATGTCATCGGCCAGCATCTTGGGGGTCTTGCCCACGGCGGGCATGTCGGTGATCAGCGGCGTGGTGATCCGGCCGTCGGGGCGCACTTGAACTTTTGCGCCCAGTTCAGGGTTGCGCCACACAAAAATGGTCAGTTCGTCTAGCGGCCCGATGATGTAATCCTCGCCCGGACCTTCCTGCATCGCCACGAATGAGGCGGGCGGCAGCTGCGGACCGGCGCTGCCGCCGGCACAACCGGTCAGCATCATGCTGAGCATCGCGCTGCTGGCAAGCAGACTGGACAAGCGATTGATTTTCATCAGGCATTTCCTTCTTGGTCGCCGCGTGCGCGCCCGGTCATGCCCAGCCAAAGCGAAGACGCGGCAAATCAGCCTCCGCTATCGGAAAAAAGGGTGAATATTGCGTTAGCCTTATGTGCAGATTGTGTGTCGGGGCGCCTTGGGTCCCGAAACGGCACAGGTACCCAGCGGGTTGTTAAACCAGCATTTCCTGCGCCGGGCCGTGGCCCAGGAACTGCGCCGGACTGGCGGTTGCGCCATAAGCTCCGGCGCAGAACACTGCGACCAGATCGCCCACGTCAGCGCGCGGAAATCCAGCTTTGTCGGCCAAACGGTCAAGCGGGGTGCACAGGCACCCGACCACGCTGGCCTCCTCCTCCACGCCCGCGTCAAAGCGCGTCGCAATCGCGACCGGATAGTTGCGGCGGACCACGGTGCCGAAATTGCCGCTGGCCGCGAGCTGGTGATGCAGCCCGCCATCGGTGATCAGAAAGACCTCGCCATGGCTGATCTTGCGGTCGACGATCCGGGTCAAATAGACCCCCGCCTCGCCAACCAGATAGCGCCCCATTTCAAGGCAAAACTGCGTATTCTTGAGCGCGTCGGGAACCTGCGCCAGTTCCTCGCCAAGCGCCTTGCCGACCGCGGCCAGATCGACCGGCAGGTCGCCGGGGAAGTAGGGGATCCCCAGCCCTCCGCCAAGATTGCAATGCGGCAATGCCGCGCCGCTCGCCTCAGCAAGTCGCGCGGCGAGCGAGAGTGCTTGCGCCTGCGTGTCAATGATCGCCTCGGCGCTGAGCGCCTGACTGCCCGCAAAAATGTGCAACCCGCGCCATTCCGCGCCGCTCGCAATCACTAGCCGGGCGAGCTCTGGCACCCGCTCGGCATCTACCCCGAACTGCTTGGCCCCGCCGCCCATCTTCATGCCCGAGCCCTTGAGGTCGAACTCGGGGTTGACCCGGATCGCGAGCCGCGGCGCGATCCCCAACCGCATTCCGGCATCGAGCGCGCGGGCTGCTTCGCCCTCGCTCTCCAGATTGAGCGTGGCCCCGGCGCAGATCGCGGCTTCCAATTCGGCAGTGCGCTTGCCCGGGCCGGCAAAGCTGATCCGCGCCGGATCGATCCCGGCGGCCTGGACCAGCGCCAATTCGCCAGCCGAAGCGACATCAAACCCATCGACCAGTTCAGACATCAGTTGAAGAACTGGTTGGTATGGGTTTGCTTTCACAGCATAATGGATCGCCACGCTGTGCGGCAAAGCATTGAGCAGTTCGCCGATCCTTCGGCGGATCAGCGCGGCGGAATAGACGAACAATGGCGTGCTGCCCGCCTCTGCTACAAGCGCGCCGGCAGTGCGGGTGCCAATCGCCAGTTCGCCATCAATCATGGCAAAGCCGGGCGGAATCGGGCCGAGCGGCTTCATGCCGCCAGTTCCTGATACAAGGCGGTGCGGTCGATCTTGCCGTTGGGCGAAATCGGCATGAATGCGCGCCAGTGAATGACTTTAGGTTGCATGAAATTGGGCAAATTTTGCAAAAGAATACGTGGCAATTCGTCCTTGGCATCTGAAGAGCCGGTGAGCGGCCTGACGATCAGATGCACCGCATGGCCCAGCCGCTCGTCCGGCAGACCCAGCGCTACCGCTTCGGCCACCAGCCCGCTGGCCAGCGCGGCTTCTTCAATTTCCTGCGGGCTGATCCGGTTGCCTGCGCTTTTAATCATCGCGTCACGCCGCCCGGCAAAATAGTGCAAGCCGCCGGCCTCGCGCCGCACCCGGTCGCCCGACCAAACCGCCATGCCGCCATAGCGCGACGCGGCAGGGGCCGGTTTGAACCGCTCGGCTGAACGCTCTGCGTCTTGCCAGTAGCCTTGCGCCACCAATGGCCCGCAATGGACCAGCTCGCCCTCGGCCCCATCGGCGGTCACCGCTCCGTCATCGCCGATCACCAGAATTTCTGCGTGCGGTATAGCTTTACCCATCGAAGTTGGGTGGCTGTCGACCAGCGCCGGGTCAAGATAGGTTGAGCGGAACGCTTCGGTCAGTCCGTACATGGGGAATAACCGCGCAGATGGAAACAGGCGGCGCAAGGCGCGCACCAGATCGGCGCTGAGCGCTCCGCCCGAATTGGTCAGGCTGCGCAGTTTCGCGGCGGTTTCGGTGGGCCAATCAAGTTCGGTCAGCTGCACCCACAATGGCGGCACAGCTGCCAGTGTGGTGATCTGGTGGCGCTCCACCGCCTTCACCACATCGCGCGGGGTAAGGTAATCGAGCGGCACCACGCAGGCCCCAGCGTACCAGGTACTGAGCAGCTGATTCTGGCCATAATCAAACGACAGCGGCAGCACCGCAAGCGTCACATCCGCAGCGATAAGCCCCAGATAGTCCGCCACGCTCTCCGCCCCCAACCACATGTTGGCATGGCTGAGCATCACTCCCTTGGGGCGTCCGGTCGAGCCCGAGGTGTAGAGAATTGCCGCCAAGGCGTCTGGCTCAGCGGCGGATGGCAGCAAAGCGTCAGCCCCGCGTGCTTCGCTCAGCGCCGCTTCTTCAGCCACCACCCGGCACGTCGCCGGACAATCGCCATCGGCCAGACTGGCCAGCCGCGAGGGTGTGCCCAGCAGCAGGCTGGCCCCGCTATCGGCCAGAATATGCGCCGCCTGCGCGCGCTTGAGCAGTGGATTGATCGGCACGTGGACCAGCCCGGCGCGCGCTGCGGCCAGCGGCAGCAGGCAGGTCAGTTCATCCTTGGCGGCCCAGCTGGCAACCCGCGCGCCCGCTTCGGGGACGGCAATTTGCAGCCATCCCGCCAGCCGCGCGACACGATCCCTTAAGTCCTTGTAGTTAAGGGTTCCGCCACGCAGCACCAGCGCCGGTGCTGCATCGGCGCCCATCAGCGCGAGGTGGTCAAGCGGCCGGATCGCGGTTTTGGGCGAGATAGACAAGGGGCAAGTGGCTCCGCAGATGGGGAATTGGCTTTGATCGTGGTTAACTATCACGATGATCTTAACGAAGTGCAAGGCGATGCCGCGCTGGCACCGCTGATCGCCGCGCCGCATGCGTTAACCCCGTTCGACCGGATCGAATGGTGGCGCGGCTTGGCCGAGCATTGCAGCCTGACCCCGCTGATCGCTGTTGCCAGCTTGGGCGATGCCCGCACGGTATTGCCGCTGGCGCGCGAGAAAGGTGAGCTAACCGCGCTGGCCAACTGGTACAACTTCACCGCGCGTCCGTTGATTACCCCCGGCGTGGACGATGCCGCCATGCTGGAAGCCCTCGCCCGTGATCTGGCAAAACAGACCAAGCGCATAACCCTGACTCCAGTGCCCGATGAGCACGGCGATGCCAGCGCACTTGAAAAGGCCTTCCGCGCAGCCGGGTGGGCAGTCCTGCGCAGCCAGTGCGACGTCAACCACGTGCTCGAAATTCAAGGCCGCAGCTTTGCCGAATACCTCGCCGCGCGCCCCGGTCAGCTGCGGACCACCTTGAAGCGCAAGGCCATCAAGGTCACGGTGACGATCGAAACTGCCTTCAATCCAGCCAGTTGGGCGGCCTATGAGGCGATCTATGCCAGCAGCTGGAAAAGCGAAGAAGGCTCGCCCGCGTTCCTGCGCGCTTTTGCCCAGCAAGAGGCAACGGCCGGGCGAATGCGGCTGGGGCTGGCGCATGCCGATGGCGAAGCAGTTGCCGCGCAATTCTGGACTGTCGAGCACGGCACCGCGTTCATTCACAAACTGGCGCATACCGAAGCGTCCAAGCCGCTCTCGCCGGGCACCACGCTGTCCGCCGCGCTGTTTGAGCAGGTGATCGACCGTGACAAGGTGGCCTTGGTGGACTTTGGCACCGGCGATGATCGCTACAAGCGTGACTGGATGGAGGCGGTGCGGCCGCGTTACCGGCTGGAAGCGCTGCGGCCGGGCTGGCCAGGAAATTGGCCGCGTCTGGCCAAGGCCCGCTTGCGCGCCGTGCTGCCTCGCGGCTAGAGGCAGAAGCCATGGACACCACCGACCGCAAGCTGCGCGCCATTCTGACCGACGTGCTGGGGCTTAAGCCCGGCCAGACCGACGAATTTACTGCCGACACCGGGCTGTTCGGTGACTTGCCCGAGCTCGATTCGATGGCAGTTGCGGGCTTGCTCACCGAAATGGAAGACCGCTTGGGCATCATGATCGACGAAGACGAGATCGACGGCGAGCTGTTTGAAACCTATGGTAGCTTGCTGGCTTACACCCGCGCGAAACAGGCTGAGGCGTGAAGCTGACCAGCTATCCCTGCCCGCTGCCCGGCGGCGCGGCGGCAAGCGAGCTGGCGCTGACTTTCGATTCCGGACGCACCAAGCGCGTGCTGATTGCCCCGGCGCTGTTCGATGAAGCCCACAAGCTGCGCCGCCTGACCGTGGAAGTAATGCGGCGACTGGACGGCGCGGGGATCGACAGCATCCTGCCCGATCTGCCCGGCTGCAACGAAAGCCAGCAAGACCTCGCGCTGATCGAGCCCGAAGACTGGCGGATGGCCCTGGAGGCGGCGGCTCGGCATTTCGGTGCAACCCACGTGCTGGCGCTGCGCGGCGGCGGGTTGGTCCTGCCCGCGCGGCTGGGCGGGTGGCACTATGCCCCGGTCAAGGGCGCCAGCCTGCTCAAGACCATGCTGCGCGCCCGGGTGCTGGCAGCGCGTGAGGCGGGGCAAGAAGAATTGATCGACACGCTGATGGAGCAGGGCCTGGCCATGGGGCTGGAACTGGCGGGCTATTCGCTGTCGGGCGAAATGCTGCGCCAGATGGGCGAGCTGGTGCCGGGCCAGCAGCCGGGGATCAGCGTGATTGAGCACGAACTGGTGGGCGGCCCGATGCTGTGGCTGCGCGCCGAGGCGGGTGACGATGCCGCGCATGCCGATGCGCTGGCCGCAGTGGTCGCAGTGGGGATCGCCGCGTGAAGCGCCAGCATTTCACCTTTGACTGCGAGGGTGAGACGCTCGCCGCCGCGCTCGATCCTGCCTCCGCCAGCGCCGGGCTGTTAATCGTTACCGGCGGCAACGAATTGCGCTGCGGTCCTTATGGCAGCCAGGCCGAGCTGGCCGACAAGATTTCGACCGCAGGCTTTCCGGTACTGCGGTTTGACCGGCGCGGAGTGGGTGACAGTTCGGGCGAAAACCTTGAGTTCACCGCCAGCGAACCAGATATTGCCGCTGCGCTGACCGCGTTTCGGGCGCACCTGCCCCGGCTCAAGCGGATCGTTGCTTTTGGAAACTGCGATGCCGCCAGCGCGCTGATGCTGATGGGCGGAGCGGGCTGCGATGCACTGGTTTTGGCCAACCCGTGGACCTTTGAGTCCGAACCTGAGCCAGAGCCGGTTGCCGCCGCGCCAGAGCCTGAAGCCGAAGCTCAGCCGCAGATGACCCCCGGCGCAATCCGCGTGCACTACCTGCGCCGCCTGACCAACCCACGTGCGTTGCTGCGGCTGCTGAGTGGCAAGGTCAAGGTTGGCCAACTGGCGGGCAGCTTGATCGACGCGGTCAAACCGGCGCCGCCGCCCAGCACTTTGGCGCAGGATATGGCCGGTGGCCTGGCGCAGTTTTCAGGCGCGGTGACGATCCTGATCGCGGAGAATGACCGCACCGGGCAAGTGTTCCTGTCGCACTGGAACAAAGCCGATCAGCGGCTGCGGCAGTGCCCCAAGGCCGGGCACAGCTTTGTCGAACCGCAAGCGCGGATCTGGCTGCAAGGCCAACTACTGGCAGCGTTGCGCGGACTGGATTAGTCGCGCGGCTGGCGGTGTTCGCGCGCTGCGAGGAAACGTTCGGCATCGAGCGCGGCCATGCAGCCGGTGCCTGCCGCAGTCACCGCTTGGCGATAGACGTGGTCCATCACATCGCCGCAGGCAAACACCCCGGGGATCGCGGTTTTGGGCGTGCCGGCTTCGACCAGCAGATAACCGCCCGGATCGGTGGTGAGCTGGCTTTTGAACAGTTCGGTCGCGGGCGCGTGGCCGATCGCCACAAAGGCGCCATCCGTTGGCTCGAGCGAGACTGCGCCTGTGACGGTGTCCTTCATTGACACCCCGGTCAGCCCGGTTGCTCCGCCGACAAAGTGATCGACCGCCTTGTTCCACAGCACCTTGATATGAGGATTCGCAAACAGCCGGTCCTCCAGGATCTTTTCGCAGCGCAGCGAATCGCGCCGGTGGATCAAGGTCACGTCGGTGGAATGGTTGGTCAGGTATAGCGCTTCCTCGACCGCGGTGTTGCCGCCGCCGATCACCACCACCTTCTTGCCGCGATAAAAGAACCCGTCGCACGTCGCGCAGGCTGAGACGCCTTTGCCGGACAGTTCCTGCTCGCCGGGCACACCCAGCCACTTGGCCTGCGCGCCGGTGGCGATCACCAGCGTTTCGCCTTCATAAACATCACCGCCATCGCCGATTGCGCGGAACGGCCAGCTGCTCAGATCAACCGAGGTAATCGTATCCCAAAGCATCCGCGTGCCGACGTGTTCGGCCTGCGCCTGCATTTCCTGCATCAGCCACGGGCCTTGCACCACTTCGCGAAAGCCCGGGTAGTTCTCGACATCGGTGGTGATGGTCAGCTGTCCGCCGGGCTGCAGGCCCTGCACCACGATCGGCGCCATCCCCGCGCGTGCGCCATAGATCGCGGCCGAGAGCCCGGCCGGGCCCGAACCGATGATCAGCATCCGTGTGGTGTGAGTAGCCATCTATTCCTCCGATTGAGCGGGTGAGATAGGAAGCGCAGTGGCCAAAGGCGAGTCCCGGTGCGGCGAATATCCCCGTTCAAGAGCAATTGACGCAGCGCAGCAAAGCGCGCAAATCGCCGCCATGATATCTTACGGACCAACCGCCAACAGCTTCATCTCGCAGCGGCTCAAGCTGCACTACGTCGATTGGGGCAACCCCGACGCGCCCAAGCTGATCCTGCAACATGGCGGACGCGATCACAGCCGCAGCTGGGACTGGGTGGCAGAAGAACTGGCCAAGGACTGGCATGTGATTGCCCCCGATCTGCGCGGCCATGGTGACAGCGCCTGGGCGCCCGATGGCAATTATGAGATGGGCGCCTTCGTCTATGATTTCGCGCAGCTGGTCCACACGCTGGGGCATGACGAGGTGACGATCATCGCCCATTCGCTTGGCGGCAATGTCGCCACGCGCTTTACCGGGCTGTACCCCGAAAAGGTTCGCAAGCTGGTCAATATCGAGGGGCTTGGTCCATCACCCAAGGTCCGCGCCGAACGCAACGCGGCGGGCTATGCCAACCGCTTCCGCACCTGGATCGAGGACCGCCGCAAGGCCGCCGGGCGCACCCCGCGCCGCTATCCCAGCATCGAGGCCGCCTTTGCCCGGATGAAGGAAGAAAACAGCTTCCTAACCGACGAACAGGCCCGCCACCTGACCGTGCACGGGGCCAGCCGCAACGAGGACGGCACCTGGAGCTGGAAGTTCGATCCCTACCTCAATATCTGGCCATTCGAAGAAGTGCCCGATGACCGCACCAACGAGCTATGGAGCGCGATCACTTGCCCGGTGCTGCTGCTTTACGGGGCGGACAGCTGGGCTTCAAACCCCGAGCTTGATGGCCGCGCCCAGATATTCCGCGATCGCCGCACGGTCGAATTTGAGAACGCCGGACACTGGCTGCATCATGACCAGTTCGACCGGTTCATGGCCGAAGTGAAGGCATTCCTCTAGGCTTCAAGGTAAGCGCTGCGCAGGGCGTCCTGCGCCGCTGCGTCCACCCCGATAACCTGCGCAAGATAGGCGTCGATCGTGCCAAATCGCGCCTCGGCCGCCTGCCATGCAGTCGTCAAATAGTCGGCTTCCACGCCCATCAGCGTGCGGATCGTATCATCGGCAATCGCGCCGTGCCGCGCCCGTATCTGAGTAGCACCAGCGGCGATCCGTGCTTCGATGTTACCGGCCTGATTGGTCATCACATAGTCGGCGACAATGTCTTCCTCCGCCACGCCAAGCACGTGCTGGGCCAAAGCTACAGCAAAACCGGTCCGATCTTTGCCCGCGACGCAATGCACCAGACTCGGTCCCTCAGCCCGCTGGAGCACATCGAAATAACGACGCAGCATCAGCACGAGATTCTCGCGGAACGGGATGCCTTCATAGAGCCGCACCATCGCGGCGCGCGCTTCGGCGGCGCTCATTACCCCGTCAGCAGCTTCAGTGTGCAGGGCCAGACCAGCGGTCTCATCTGAGTGAGTGATCACCTCGGCGGCAAAGTCTGGGTGGCGCAAGCACGGCTTGGCTTCACGCTCACTCGGCCCGCGCAGGTCGATAATCGTGGTTATGCCCAGCGCCTGGATTTCATCCAGATCCGCTTCGCTCGCTTCGCCGTGCTGGGCTGAGCGCCACAGCAGCCCGGTCTTCACCTTGGCCCCGCCCGTGCCGGCATAGCCACCAAAATCGCGGAAGTTGTGAACGCCATTGAGCTTGAGTACGCGGTTTTCCATGACTGCGGCGCTTGGCACCGCTCCGCCTGCAGCGCAAGTGCCGCCCGCTCAACCCGCCTCGGATTCGGCCCCGACGCTGCTGGTGACCAGCCCGCGAAACACCTCGCGCGCGGTCTTGCGGCCCTGGATCACATCGAACACATCACGGCTGATCGGCATTTCGACCCCATGCGCCTGCGCCAGGGCAATCACCGCCGGGGCGCTTTTCACGCCCTCGGCCACCATCGACATCGAAGCAATGATCTCATCGATCTTGCGGCCCTTGCCCAGTTCCACCCCAACACTGCGGTTGCGGCTGAGCGGGCTGGTGCAAGTGGCGATCAGATCACCCATTCCGGTCAGCCCCGCAAAAGTTTCTGCACGCCCGCCCAGCGCCACGCCGAGCCGGGTAATCTCAGCAAGCCCGCGCGTGATCAGCCCGGCGCGGGTGTTGTCCCCCGCCCCCAGCCCATCACCCATCCCCACCGCGATCGCGATAATGTTCTTGAGCAATCCGCCCAGCTCGCAGCCGACCAGATCGGTGTTGGTATAGACACGGAACAGCCCTGAATTGAACACCGCCTGCAGCCGCTTGACGATGATCGCGTCTTCCATCGACAGGACGCTGGCCGCCGCTTGCCCCAGCATAATCTCGCGCGCCAGATTGGGGCCGGTCAGTACCCCGACGGGATGGCCCGGCAGGCAATCGACAATCACTTCGCTCATCCGTTTGCCGGTATCGAGCTCCAGCCCTTTGGTCAGGCTGATCACCGGCACCCACGGGCGGATATGTTGCGCAACATCGCCCAGTACGGCGCGGAAATTGCTGGAGGGGATACCCATGATCACCACATCGGCGCTGCTGACCGACGCGCCCAGATCGGCCGTAGCGGACAGCGCCTCGGGCAATCTGATACCAGGCAGGTAACGGCTGTTGCAGTGGTTGGCGTTGATATCGTCGACCGTGGCCGCATCGCGCGCCCACAGCGTAATCGGGGCATTGCGCGAAACGACCGAGGCCACCGTGGTGCCCCAACTGCCCCCGCCCAGCAAAGCGACTTTCAGCATCATCCTCGCGCCCCTCTTCTCCAGTCGCAAGGTGTGCCGCAGCGCTTAGTGCTTGGCAAGGAACCCCAGTTGATGCTGCGCGGTCAGCGCGGGCTGCTCGATCATCGGAACGTGGCCGACATCCTCGAGCACCACCAGCTCGCTGCCCTTGATCCCGCCGCGCTGCACCACAGCGCAGCTGACATTGATCAGCTTGTCATGGCGGCCCCAGATGATCTGCGTCGGCACAATTACTTCGCCCAGCCGGTCATTGAGCGGATGGTTGAGCATATCATCGAGCAAACGCGCAAAGATCGCATCGAGCAGTGCCTGATGCGGTGCAATTTCAGCGTACATCACGTCGAGAAAGCGCTGCGGCACGAAGCGCGGGCGGAACACGATGAAGGCCAGCAGCCGCTTCATGTCGGCTGCGCTGCGCGGCACCAGAGGTGTCGCCGCGGCATTGCCCTGCACCACATTTTCCAGCTCGCTCGGCTGCGTCCCGGTAACCCCGGCATTGTTGAACAGCGTCAGCGAGCGCAGCCGCTCGGGCTGCGTCAGCGCAAACAGCAGCGCGATATATCCGCCCATCGAATTGCCGCCGAGGTGACAGCGCTCGATCCCCAGCGCGGTCAGGAACGGGCCCAGCCGTTCGGCTTGTTTCACCCCCGAATAGTCGAGCGAACGGTCGCGCGTATTCTCGCCAAAGCCGGGCAGATCAGGAAAAATCAGCCGGTATTTGGCTGTAAGATGCGGCGCATAGAACGACCAGTTGTCCTTGTCGCCGCCAAACCCGTGGACCAGCACCAGCGGCTCCCCGGCTGGGTCGCCGCCTTCCAGATAGGGCCATTCCAGCCCGTCCACCGTGATACGTTTTTCGGTCAGACCGCCCTTGCGGCGCAGCAGATCGCGCGCAAATTTGAGCAACACTTGCGGCGCAAACAGATAGTACCCGACCGGAATCAGCAGCAGGATCGCAAGGAGCAAGATCATGATTTTCATCGTTAAAGCTTTCAGGAAGACAGGTGCGCCGCGATCCAGGTGGTCATTTCAGCAATGACCATATCCTGTTCGGGCTCGTTGAAAATCTCGTGGAAGAGACCGGGGTAGAATTTGAGCGTTTTGTCGCTGCTGCCCAGCCGGTCGAACAGCAATTGCGAACCATGCGGGGCCGCCAGTGAATCCTCTGCGCCGTGCAGGATCAGCACTGGCAGCGTGATCACCGGCGAAGCCTGCTGGATCGCGGTCATCGCATTCAGCATTTCATTGCCCAGCCGTGCGCCGATCTTGCCGGAGTAGACCTGCGGGTCCGCCTTGTAGGCCGCAACGACCGCCAGATCGCGGCTGACCTCATTGGCGTCGAGCGCCAGCACGCCGACCCGCGGCGCAATCAGCGCCAGCAGCCGCCCGATCCACAGCGTCAGCGCCGATGGCGGCGCGCCCGGCGCAATCGCCGGACCGGACAGCACCGCACAGGCATAGTGCACCTGATGCGTGACCAGATGCGTGGCGGCGATCAGCCCGCCCATCGAATGGCCGACCAGCGCCAGCGGCAGCCCGGCATGCGCAGCTTCGACCTTGGCCAGCAGCGCCTCCAGCCCATCAGTAAAGACCGAAAACGCCGGGACAAAACCGGGGGTTCCGTCGGACTTGCCATGCCCCCAATGATCGAGCGCGTAGACCGCATAGCCTTGCGCATTCAGGCTGGCCGCGACATGGTCGTAGCGACCCAGATGTTCGGCATAGCCGTGCACCAGCAACACCACCGCCTTGATCGGCCCGGCCGGCAGCCATGTCTGCCAATATAGCTGCGCGCCAGCGGCCATTGAGCCGCGCGGCAGGGTCAACCGTCCGCTGGTCATGCGCTCTTGCGCTGCGCCGAATGTTGCTGCGCCAGCGCACCATATTCATATTCGCGCACGATGCCTTCCAGCGTGCGGCTGATCTTGGTCTGGGTGCGGACCATTTCGATCTTGGGCCAGGTGGCACGCTCGCCCATGTCCATCAGCATCTTCACGTCATCGAGCGACAAGTTGCTGAGCAGTTTGGAGGGCGACCACAGCACCATCGGGCGGACAATGTTGATGTCACCCGAATACTCCTGATTGATCAGCGACATCGACAGGTTGAGCACACTTTGCAGGCGCGGGACCAGCGACAATGGCCGGCTGAGCAAGTCCAGATTGACGTTGAGCCAGGCCTTCATCGTCGCGATCGAGGCGCGGCGGATCGCCGCCAGCGGCGTGGCCGATTGGGTGACATCGCTGGCGAACGACGAGATCAGCGGGTTGGCCTGGCTGACGATGTGATGGTTGACCCCATACAGCCGCGACAAGCGCTTGGCCGGCAGATCGTGCGTCACCGAACCATCGACCCAGCGCCGGCCGGGCAGGTACGGCACGCGCTTGCCGCTCTGGTCCTTGGCCATCAGCGCCACCGGATCGTAGACCCCCGGCACCGCGCAAGAGGCCAGCACAGCCTCGCGGATAAACACCGTGGGCGAAGTGATCGCGTTGAGCAGGCGGCCATTCTGATGCTTTTCAGCTGGCGCGACCGAGATGTTGAGGTGGCGGCCGGTCCGCTCAAACGCTTCCTGAAAGGTAATATCGGGGATGATTTCGGCCAGCCGTTCCTTGACTTCAAGCTGGCTCATTCGTTTGGCTGAACCCAGCGGATTGAAGATGGTCTGCCCGCCTTCATTCTCATATTCGCGGACCATTTGTTCGGGTTCGAGGAACGGGGCAATCTCGTCGTCGCGGCGGGTGCAGACCAGCGCCGAGATGACTGAACCGCCGCTCGATCCTGAAATGATGCTGGGCAGCAGACCCTGTTCGTAAAGTGACTTGACCACGCCTGCATGGAAGAACAGGAACGCGCCCGACCCGCTCATCAGCAAGGCTGAACTGCCATAGCAGTGCTGTGCCCGGCGGAAGAAATCGCGGCGGTCGTCAAACGGAATGTCGCCGTCGTCGGCCTGCGCCAGATGCTCGAGCGCGCTGGCCACCGCATCGACATAGTCCTGGATCAAACGCTTGGTCCCAAAGGTCGCCCCCGCCCACAGCTGGTCGTTGCCCATCCCGTCCATATTGCCGTGGATGCCTTCGTTCAGTTCGAACAGCAGCTGGTGGTTATCGCCGGACGCGCGCAGGCTGTTCAGCCGTTCCAGCCGGCGGCGGATCGACTGGTAATCGTAAAGGTCGCTGACATCGGCCGCGCGCCAGCGATCTTTGCCATAACGCGCGTCGCGGGCCTTGGCCGCATCGACCCATTCGTCATAGCTGGCCGCCGTGGCGAGGGTGGGATCGGTGCGGGGAACTGGCTTGGTCATGATTGGGAATACTCGTTGATGAGGCTGGCAGGGTAACCGAGCGGCGCACGCTGCGCCATCATTTTGACTTGGGAACTGGGGGCGCGGCGTTCTCAGCGGCCTTGGCGGCGGCCAGCAGCTGCGCAAACGACGCCTCGATGCACTGCCGCAACACATCGACATCGCGCATGATCTCGCGGTCCGAAGTGATGCAGAAGGTCATCCGCCCGGCATAACTGGGGGTGGCGATGAACAGGCCCATATTATTGGCGAGCGGGGCCATGCCGTACTGCCGGGTCGAGATCGCGCCGTTCATGTACAGCGGCACCTGCGGGCCAGGCACGTTGGAGATGTAGACATTGGCCTGGCGCGGGGCGAAACGCGGATTAGTCAGGATCCGGGCGACCCCGGCCATGGTCGCGCCGGGAATATGCTGGGTCAGATCTGTCAGCACCCGCGCCGAAATCCCGGCCTTCGCCTCCTTGGCGGCGGCGGTATATTCGCGCACTGCTTTCAAACGCTCGGTCGGATCGGCGCGGTCGGTCGGCAAGACCACTGACATCGCCGAGATATTGTTGCCCGGCACCGCAGCATCGCCCTTGGCCGGGCGCAAATTGATCGGCGCGGTTGCGACCAGCGGCGGATCGGGCAGCGCTTTGTGCCGCAACAGGTATTCGCGCAGCGCCCCGGCGCAGATCGACAGCACCACATCGTTGACCGTCGCGCCCGGCACCAATTTGCGGATCGCCGACAAGTCAGCCAAAGCAAAGTCCGCCGCATCGAACATTCGGTGCTGCGATATCGGCGCGTTGAAAAGTGTCTTGGGCACCCCGCTGCGCTCATTCGAGGGCTGCGCCATGCGGGTCTGCGCCGCGCCCAGCAGCGCTGGCGAAAGCCGCGCGAGCGAACTCACGAACCGCATCGGTGAGGCCATGTTGGCCTGCGTCATCCGCGCTAGAACTTGCAGCGCGTTGGGCTTTGCGCCCAATTCAGTGGCAACAGCAGGCGGGGGCAACACCGGCGTGCCCTTGGCATCGATATCGCTCAGCGCGACGAACATGTGCGCCGCCGAAGCACCGTCAATCGCCGCGTGGTGGATCCGCGTCAGAATCGCGTAGCTGCCGGGCGCGACCCCGGGCAGCCGGTCCAGCCCTTCGAGCACGAACGCATCCCACAGCGGCCGGTGCATATCCATCGGCCGGCTGAAATGCCGCGCGACCTGGATGCAGAACTGCCGCCAATCGCCTGGTTCGGGCAGTCGGGCATGGTACAGGTGTGCCTCCAGTTCAAAGTCGGGGTCCTCGATCCAGTAGGGATGATCGAGATCCAGCGGCAGCCGGTAAAGCTTGCGCTTGAACACCGGCGAGGTATCAATCCGGCTCTCGAAATGCGCAATGATATCCTTGAACCGCACCTTGCCGCCCGGCGCCGTGGCGGGATCATACAGGTTGATCCCCATCACGTGCGTCAGCGTGTTGCCGTTCTGGATATAGAGGAATTGGGCGTCCTGCGCGCTGAGCTGCTGGGTCATGCCATGTCCTTTGCATCCTGCGCTTGTTCGGCCCGCGCAACCACGTCAATCCGCATCCGCTCCATCCGCCGCGCCAGTGCGCGCAATTCGGCCAGCAGCGCCCGGCGTTGGGCCGCCACTGCGGGTGTCGTCGCCCCGGTCAGTTCGAGGTTTTCGGCCAGCTGGAACCCGTTCTCGAACAGGATTTTGCCGAGCGAAGCCTGACTGCTGATCCGGTGCAGCAGATAGGCTTGCCGCCCTTCTGCCAGCCCGCCCGCGACGCAGGCCGCCTTGTCAGGCACTTCGCCCGGCTTCAGCCGCACCAATTGCTCCAGCAGAATCAGGTAAGCTTCTACAAACGGCAGCAGCGCGGCGTGACCCAGCAGCGGCTGGAACCGCGTGATCAGCGCGTCCAGCCCATCCGCACCGCCGGCCAGATGCGCCTGCCATTGGCGATCAGTGCGATCCAGTTCCTGCTCCAGTTCACGGCGGAATTCGTCCTTGGGTGGGTAGAAAAATTCGAACTTGAACAGGTCGCGCAGCCGCAGGATTTCGTCCCAGAACGCCGCCGTGCCGCCGACTGCCGGGGCTTCCCGGCACTTGAACAGCGCCAGTTCGATGAAGGCCTTGGTCAGGAAATGGTGGATCACCGTGTTGCGATAATAGCTTGCCATCGCGTGCTTGGCCGGATCGATGAAATAGACCTGCTCGCTCCCGGCCTGCTCGCGCCGGATCAGCCCAGAATTGACCAGCGTATCGGCCTTGCGCTCCATTACTTCGGGGTCGAACGGGGCCAGCCCCGCCGACATCCGGATCCCGCGCGCCTTGGCCCAGTTGGCCAGCCAGCGCGCAATCTGCACCAGCTCGGCCGCGGTCACGGCGCGCGGCGCCGAACCGAGCAGCGCCATGCACAGGATCGCGGTGACCGTCAGCGGGGTCGCGCGATTGGCGCTGACCGAAGCGTCGAAAGCGATCCGCGCCAGGTCCATCGCGCTATCGCCAGCCCGGCTGGCCCCGACCACCACCGGCTCGCCCAGATCGATCCGCACCCGCCCCATCGGCTCACGCAAGCTGCGCAGATAGCCGATGAACCAACCGAGCGATTCGGCCTTTTTGGTCCGGCCCATCTGCTCGGCGGCATATTCCTCGACATCGCGGATCAGGTCGAAACTGGTGACGAACGGCACGATATGGAGATCGTCGATCCCGGCCGCTTGCGCCGCATCGGTCACGTATTTGAGGATCCCGTAACGCGGCGGCATCAGCTTGCCGAGCCGCGAACGCGTGCCCTCCAGCGCCCACGACATCGGAAAGCGCTTTTCCAGCAAATAGCCGATGTAGTGCCGCAGCACCGCCTTGTAGACCGGAGTATCCTGAAAGCTGCGGCGGATAAAAATCAGCCCCGAGCGCCGGAACAGCGTGCCGATCACCTTCATGTCGAGGTTGATCCCGCCAAAGCTGTGCAGCATCGTCATATCGTTATCGTAAAACAGCGCGTTGGGGGTGACCCCGTCGAGATAGGTCTTGTGGGTGAACAGCAGCACCGTCGGCCGGGTGCGGATCAGCTGGCTGAGCCGCTCCAGCTCCACCGGATCGAAATCGAAACCCTTCTCGTACCCCAGAGTCATCATCAGCCGTTCCAGCCGCGCGCGCAGATCGAGGAACAGCGGACTGGGGGTGGAGATCAGCTCCTTCATACAGCGCCGCGCTTCGGGCAGCAGATCGCCTGCTGGCGTGCCGGTCTGCGCGCCGATTTCGGCCAGACTGGCGCGGAACGCCGGGCTGGCCGCGATGCTATCGGCAACGAACCGCGGCACCTTGTAGCGCGCGCCGCGCACCCCGCGCTCCTGCGCTTCCAGGGTCAGCGCCGCCTGCCGCGCAACGAACCCGGCTAGCGCAGTGCCGTCATCGCCTTCTCCGCTCGCGACTTCGCTGGCGAAGCGCTGGCGCAGCGCCGCCAAGGTAGCTGGTTCACCGCGCAAACACTGCACCCGGCGCGGATCGCGCCACAGCATAAACCGCGCGCGCAATCGCCCCGGCGCGCGCGGATCACCGAACACCACATCGCGCAGCCGCAGCGGGTGCTGCTGGCTGAACTTGGGAATCAGCCAAGTCAGCCGCACCGGAATGATCAGAGTGCTTTCGGGCAGCAGAGACAGCCGCTGGGCCAAGGCCGCCAGATCAAGCGCGCGGCCCTCGTCGGCCAGATTGAGCGTGATCGACTGGTCGTCGGAAAAACCATCAACGTCGCCGCGCAAACACCCGAGTAGCACCTTGCGTTCAGTTGAGTGGCGCGCATCGATCAGGAACAGCTGGCCCGCAGATACGCCGACCTTGCTGCTCTCGTCCGGTGTTTGCTGCCCCCCCATGCTGCGGTCAGCCCGCACCGGCCTGCTTGGTCTTGCCGCGCGCCTTGTTGGCCTTTTTCACTTTGGGCTTTTTGCTGGGCACAGCCGTCTCTTCGTCGGCGCCGCTCAAGTCGTCATCCGGGTCGACTGAGTCCGCCGCCGTTTCCTCTGGTTGGCCCAGGCATTTGAGGAACATGTTACGGACCTGCGTCACGTGCTGGTTTAGCGTTTTTGCAGTCCAGCCCGAGGTATCGACTGGCGGCAGCACATCGACCCGCACTGTCGCGGCACGCATCACGAATTCGTTCTTGGGCGCCACATCGCCCGCGTTGTGAATCACGATTGGCACGATCGGCACCCCGGCCTGCATCGCCAGATGAAACGCGCCTTTCTTGAACGGCCCCAGCTTGGGGGTAACCGTGCGGGTCCCCTCGGGCGCGATGCAGATTGATTTGCCGTCTTTCGTAATCGCCTCAACCAGCGGCTGCATCGCCGTGATCGCGCTTTCAGTATTCTTGCGGTCGATAAACACCGTGCCGGCATATTCCATCAGCCAGCCAAGCACCGGGATCTTCTTGATCTCCTGCTTGCCGATCCCGCCCATATCCTTGCGGATCAGCTTGGCCATGATCACCACATCGGCCTTCGACTGGTGGTTAAAAATGAACACGCATGGCCGCGAGGACCACAAGTTTTTCTCGCCGTAAATATCCAGTTCCAGCCCGACCATCGCCGCGGCGAAATCGCCGAACAGTCCGGTCGAAAAATTGGTCGCCTCGCGCCGCGAACGGGTCAAGGCCAGGATCGGCATCCCGGCCCAGAACGCCCCGATCAGCGACGTCGTCGCGGCGATGGTGCGGGTGTAATCCATCACCCCTGCGCGGCCCCGGCTGCCAAACGCCTCGACCGGCCAATCGCGCTTGCGGGCGATCGTGCGCAGCTTGGTATTGGGGTTGAGCACGCGCTGTTTGCCGACCCGTTCGAGCAGTTCCAGATCGTCATCGCTGTCAGTGTAGAAGAAGCTCTGATCGAGTTGGACCCCGTGACTGGCCGCCAGACTCTCTGCGGCGATCACTTTGCCCTCGCCAAAGCACAGCGGGCGCACGATGTTGCCGGTGAACTCGCCGTTCTCAACTTCATACTGCGAGCAGAGGACATGTTCGATATCGAGATCACGCGCGGTCGGGGCGATCTGATAGACCGTCGCGGACGAGATGATCGCGACGGTGTGCCCCTTGGCCTGATGTGCCCGGATCAGTGCGCGGGTTTCAGGGTAGATCTTGCGGGCGATGTGCTTTTCATACAGCTCCTCGCCGAACTGGGTGAAGCTCTCCTCGCTCACCCCTTTCATGAACTTGGCCCCGGCCAGCATCAGCCCAGAAAACCCGATCCCGCCCAGCGAATATTGGGTGATGACGTTGGCAGTTTCGATCACTTCCTCAACCGACATCTGCCGCCGTTTGAGCTTTTCCTGCAGCAAGGCAGTGGCCGAGAACCCAGCTATGATCGTGCCGTCAAAATCGAACAGCGCGCCGATGTGTGGTCCGCTCTCGGACTCTTCGATCTCGTCCAGGAATGATCTCGCCACGGCGCGCCTGCCCCTTGTTCCGGCTTGTTTTATGTCGCTTGGGTATCGAAGCGGGCCAGCCTTGTCACGAAATCGTTTCAGCCCGGTCAGCCCAGGATGCCAGGTAGGTTCAGCCCGTGCTCACGCGCGCAATCGAGCGCGGTCTCGTAACCAGCGTCGGCATGGCGCCACACGCCTGAGGCTGGATCATTCCACAGCACCCGCTTGAGCCGCCGCGCTGCTGCCGGGGTGCCGTCAGCGCAGATTACCACGCCGGCGTGCTGCGAAAAGCCCATCCCGACCCCGCCGCCGTGGTGGATCGAGACCCAGGTCGCACCCGAGGCGGTGTTGACCAGCGCGTTGAGCAGCGGCCAGTCGCTGACCGCATCGCTGCCATCGCGCATCGCCTCAGTCTCGCGGTTAGGCGATGCAACCGAGCCCGCATCAAGATGATCCCGCCCGATCACAATCGGTGCTTTCAGCTCCCCTGAGGCGACCATTTCATTGAACGCCAGTCCGGCGCGGTGCCGTTCGCCCAGCCCGATCCAGCAGATCCGCGCGGGCAGGCCCTGGAACGCAATCCGCTCGGCCGCCATGTCGAGCCAGTTGTGGAGGTGCGTGTTATCCGGGAACAGCTCCTTCATCTTGGCGTCGGTCTTGTAGATATCCTCGGGATCGCCTGACAGCGCGACCCAGCGGAACGGGCCGATCCCGCGGCAGAACAACGGGCGAATATAGGCTGGAACGAAGCCGGGGAAAGCGAAGGCGTTCTCCAGCCCTTCCTCCTTGGCGACCTGCCGGATGTTGTTGCCATAATCGAGCGTCGGCACCCCGGCATTCCAGAAATCGACCATCGCCTTGACGTGCTTGGTCATGCTGGCGCGCGCCGCCTGCTCCACCGCTTTGGGATCGCTCTCCTGCTTGGCCTTCCACTCGGCGATGGCCCAGCCTTCGGGCAGATAGCCGTGCAGCGGATCGTGCGCGCTGGTCTGGTCGGTGACGATATCGGGCCGCATCCCGCCCGCCTGCATCCGCTCGACCAGTTCAGCGAAGACCGTCGCGGCATTGCCGACCAGCCCGACCGATTTGGCCTCGCCCGCCGCCGTCCAGGCCGCGATTTTGACCAGCGCCTCATCGAGCGTGTGGGCCTTCTCATCAAGGTAGCGCGTGCGGATGCGGAAATCGATCCGGGTCTCGTCGCACTCAACTGCCAGGCAGCACGCCCCGGCGAATGCGGCCGCCAGCGGCTGCGCCCCGCCCATTCCGCCCAGCCCGCCGGTCAGGATCCACTTGCCGGTCAGGCTGCCGCCATAGTGCTGGCGCCCGGCCTCGGCAAAGGTCTCATAAGTGCCCTGCACGATCCCTTGCGTGCCGATGTAGATCCACGATCCAGCGGTCATCTGGCCGTACATCGCCAAGCCCTTTTTATCGAGCTCGTTGAAATGGTCCCAGGTCGCCCAGTGCGGCACCAGGTTGGAATTGGCGATCAGCACGCGCGGCGCATCTTCATGGGTGCGCACCACCGCGACCGGCTTGCCCGATTGCACCAGCAGCGTCTCGTCAGCCTCCAGTTCGCGCAGGCTCTGGCAAATCTGGTCGAAGTCCTTCCAGGTCCGTGCCGCGCGGCCGATCCCGCCATAGACCACCAGCTCGTGCGGGTTTTCCGCGACATCGGGATGGAGGTTGTTCATCAGCATCCGCAGCGGCGCTTCGGTCAGCCATGATTTGGCGCTGATCTCGGTCCCGGTCGGCGGATAGACATCGCGGCTGTTGTGGCGCGGATCGGTCATGCTAGGTCTCCGGATTGGGCGAGCTGGACGAGCTCGGCGAGGAGCGGGCCAAGGACGGCTCTGAGCTTGGAAGCCTTGGCCGGGTCATAGGCAAAGGGTGCGGCTTCGCTCGCAAGATAAGTGCGCTGGGCCAGCTCAAGCTGGAGGGCATGCACGCCGCGTGTCGGCTGGCCATAATACCGCGTGGTCCAGCCGCCCTTGAACCGGCCGTTGACCACCTGGGTGAAGCCCGGCGCCTCGCTTAAGTGCCGCGCTGCGCAATGTTGCAGCATTGGTGCACAGCTTTGCCCATCGTTCGTTCCAAGGTTCAAATCGGGCAGCAAACCACTGAACAGAAACGGAATGTGTGAACGGATCGAATGGCAATCGAACAGGATCGCCACGCCGTGTGACCGCCGCACCCGCTCCAATTGTGCAGCCAGAGCGGCATGGTACGGCGCATGCCAAGCGGCAGTTCTTTGTGCAATTTCAACCGCATCCGGCACCTCGCGCCAGATCGGTTCGCCATCGAATGTGCTGATCGGAATCAGCCCGGTGGTGTTCGCTCCGGGGTAAAGGCTTGCCCCCGAAGGATCGCGATTTGCATCGATCACATAGCGGTGGAACAGTGCCTGCACCGTCGTTGCTCCGGGGATCAACCCATCATAAAGCTGGTCGACACGCCAGTCGGTATCAGCGAGTTCGAGGCCGAGCGGGTTGAGTTTTTTCCAAACAGTTTCGGGCAGCCACGTGCCGGTGTGCGGGAAGGCCAGCACCAGCGGGCCGCTGCCCTCACTGACCAAACCCGGGGTCATTCGCCGCCCGCAACCAGCAGCGCCGCGAGCCCAGTAACCTCGCTAAACGTTCCCGCCGCAACCAGTGCCGCCGCCGCCGCCAGATCGCCCGCCATGTAGCGGTCATTCCCCAGCGGCGCGACCTTCAGGCGCAGCTCTGCCGCCACCATCTGCAAGGCCGGACTGGTCGCCAGCGGACGGCGGCATTCGATCCCCTGCACCGCGCAAATCGCCTCGACCCCTAGGATGACGTTTAGGTTGGCATTCATCCGCAGTAACCGCCGCGCGCCGTGCGCCGCCATCGAGACATGGTCCTCCTGATTGGCCGAAGTCGGGGTCGAATCGATCGAACAAGGATGCGCCAAATGTTTGTTTTCGCTCATCAATGCCGCGGTCGTGACCTCGGCAATCATCAGCCCCGAATTGAGCCCCGGATCGGGCGCGAGGAACGGCGGGAGATCGTGAGACAGCGTCGGGTCGACCATCAAGGCGACCCGCCGCTGCGCAATCGCCCCGACCTCGGCAATCGCAAGTGCAATTTGATCGGCGGCGAAGGCGACCGGCTCGGCATGGAAATTTCCGCCTGAAACGATCTTGCCTTCGGCCACCAGCACCAGCGGATTGTCCGACACCGCATTGGCCTCAATCTCGAGCGTCCGCCCGGCAAACCGCAGCAGATCGAGCGCCGCACCGGTGACCTGTGGTTGGCAGCGGATGCAATAAGGGTCCTGCACCCGGCTATCGCCGTCGCGATGACTGTCGCGGATCACCGAACCCGCCAGCAGTGCCGCCATCGCGCGGGCCGCATCGATCTGGCCCTGATGCCCGCGCAGCCGGTGAATGGCGGGTTCCAGCGGGGCGGTCGAGCCCATGATCGCGTCGGTTGAGAGGCACGAGGTGACGATCCCGGCCTGCAGATTGCGCATTGCATCGTAATAACCGGCCAGCGCGCAGGCGGTGGAAAACTGCGTGCCGTTGATCAGCGCCAGCCCCTCCTTGCAGCCCAGCACCAGCGGGGTCAGCCCGGCCCGGCGCAGCGCCTCGCCCGATGCCATCCGCTCGCCCGCATAAGTCGCTTCACCCTCGCCGATCATCGTTGCGGCCATATGCGCCAACGGGGCCAGATCGCCCGAGGCGCCGACCGAGCCTTGGGCCGGGATCACCGGGGTCACCCCGCGCGCCAGCATCTGTTCAAGCTGCAAGACCGTCTGCCACTGCACCCCCGAAGCGCCATGGCCGACCGACAGCAGCTTGAGCGCCAGCATCAGCCGCGCGGTGGCGGTATCGATTGGCTCACCCACGCCGCAGCAATGCGACAGCACCAGATTGCGCTGCAGCGCCTCGGTATCCTGCGGCGGAATCCGCACGCTGGCCAATTTGCCGAACCCGGTGTTGATCCCATAGACTGCGTCTGGCCCGAGCGCAGTGCGCGCGACCAGCGCGGCGGCGGCTTCGATTGCAGGCTGAAACGCGCGGTCGATCCACACCGGCAGTTGCTCCCGCCAGATCACTTCGAGCGTCGCCAGATCGGTGGCTCCGGGAACCAGAGTAATCGTCACAATTGACCTCCAAACATGCGCTTCCACAGCGGATTGAACCCGATCCGGTAAGAGAGCTCGGCCGGGTGCTGCGCATCCCAGATCGCCAGGTCGGCGCACATTCCGGGCTTGATTTGCCCGACATCAGTCAGGCCCAGCGCGCGGGCGGCGTGGCGCGTGGTGCCGGCCAGTGCCTCGGCCGGGGTCAGGCGGAACAGGGTGCACCCCATGTTCATCGCCAGCAACAGCGAGCTGAGCGGCGAGGAGCCGGGGTTACAATCGGTCGCGAGCGCCATCGGCACGCCGTGCTGGCGGAAGCTCGCCACCGGCGGCAAGTGCGTTTCGCGCAGGGCGTAAAAGGCTCCGGGTAGCAGCACAGCGACCGTCCCGGCGCGCGCCATGGCGGCCACTTCGGCCTCGTCGGTGAACTCGAGATGGTCAGCCGACAGCGCGCCGAATTCGGCCGCGAGCGCGCCTGCGCCCAGGTTGGCCAGCTGCCCGGCGTGGAGCTTGACCGGCAAGCCGCGCGCGCGTGCCGCTTCAAACACACTGCGGATTTGTGCGGGCGAAAAGGCGATGGTCTCGCAAAACCCGTCGACCGCATCGACCAGTCCATCGGCTGCGGCGGCACTCAGCGCGGGCAAGCAAACCTCGGCCAGATAGGTGTCCGCGCGGCCTGCGTATTCCACCGGAATTGCATGCGCGCCAAGGAAGCTGGTCTTGATCCGAACCTTGCGAACGGCCTCAACCGAGCGGGCAACGCGCAGCATCTTTAGCTCGGTCTCAAGGTCGAGCCCGTAGCCTGACTTGACTTCGATCGTGGTCACGCCCTCAGTGATTAGCGCGTCGATCCGGGGCAGCGACTGCGCCAGCAGCTCACTTTCGGACAAGGCCCGCGTCGCTGTGACCGTCGAGACGATCCCGCCGCCAGCCCGCGCGATCTCCTCGTAACTGGCGCCATGCAGCCGTTGCTCAAATTCAGCGGCGCGGTTGCCGCCGTGGACGATATGGGTGTGGCAATCGATCAGCCCGGGGGTGACCAGCCGCCCCGCCAGATCGAGCGTATCCTCGCTGCGCCAGTCTTCGGGCAGCGTCTCCAACGCGCCAGCCCAGGCGATTCGCGCGCCCTCAATCACTACCGCGCCGCCTTGCACCAGCCCAAACCCCGCCGGATCGGCAGCGTCCATCGTGGCAAGCGTGGCATTGGTCAGCAGCACGGTTTTTCCGGTTGTCATGGTCGATGCAGCGATTTATATGTCTATACATAATGCGCTGTCAAGGAGCGGACCGATGCAAGAGATCTGGGCAGAAACCGCGCTGCTGGCCGACGGCTGGGCCGACAATGTCCTGCTCCAGATCGATGACTCCGGGCATATCGCCACGGCCACCCCCGGCGCTGCGCCCACCGGCCAGCGCACCGCGATCCTGCTGCCCGCCCCCGCCAACGTCCACAGCCACGCCTTCCAGCGCGCCATGGCCGGGCTGACCGAACAGCGCGGGCCCGATCTGGCCGACAGTTTCTGGACTTGGCGGCGGCTGATGTACCAGTTTCTCGAGCGATTGACCCCCGATCATGTCGAGGCGATTGCGGCACTGGTACAGCTCGAGATGCTCGAGGCGGGCTACGCCGCAAGCGCCGAATTCCATTACCTCCACCACCAAAGCGACGGCACGCCTTATGCCGATCTGGCCGAAATGGCGCAGCGCATCGCAGGCGCAGCGGCGCAGAGCGGAATCGGACTGACTCTGTTGCCGGTGCATTACCAATACGGCGGCTGCGACCAGCGCGCACTTGCGGCCGGACAAGTACGGTTCGGCAACGACTTTGACCGCTTCGCCCGGCTGCACGAAGCCTCGCGCGCTGCGGTTGCCGCTCTACCCGCTGATTGCACGCTCGGCACCGCTCCGCATAGTTTGCGCGCGGTTTCGGCTGCCGACGTGTTGCGTCATACCGAACTGGTCGGCGACGGGCCGTTCCACATGCACTTGGCTGAACAACTGGCCGAGGTGGAGGAATGCCAGACGGTGTTGGCCTGCACGCCAGTCGAATGGGTGCTCGCCAATTTGCCACTGAGCGAACGCCATTGCTTCATTCACTGCACCCAGATGCAGCCGGCCGAGACCGAGGCACTGGCGCGCAGCGGCGTGGTCGCGGGACTGTGCCCCAGCACCGAATTCAACCTCGGCGACGGAATTTTCGACGCCGTGCGCTGGCTCGATCATGGTGGCCAGATCGGGATCGGCTCGGATTCAAACGTCCGCATTGCCTTGGCCGAGGAACTCCGCAGCCTTGAGTATTCGCAGCGGCTGCGCGATCACTCGCGCGCGGCCTTGGCGACGCGCGAGCATTCGACCGGGCGGCGGCTTTTTGACGCCATCAACCACGGCGGTGCCAATGCCTCCGGGCGCAACAGCGGCACAATCGCACCGGGTAAGCTGGCCGATCTGGTGGCGCTGAACGGGGCGTCGATCGATCTTGTCGGACGAACAGGCGACACCCTGCTCGACTGCTTCATCTTCGCAGGCGGGAGTGACCAAGTGAGCGATGTCTGGTCGGCCGGGCGGCACATGGTCCGCGCCGGGCGGCACATCCACCGCGAAGCAATTGTGGCGCGCTATCTGGCGGTCAAGCGGCAGCTAGCGGACCTGGTATGAAGCCCGCTGAATTCCGCAGCTGGCAAGCGGTGCAGGACGAAGTGCTACGCCGGATCCAGTCACGCGAGTGGCAGCCAGGTCAATTCATTCCGGGTGAGGCCGCGCTGGCGCAGGAGTTCAACTGCGCGCGCGCCACGGTCAACCGCGCGCTGCGCAGCCTGGCCGATAGCGGCCTGCTCGACCGCAAGCGCAAGGCCGGCACCCAGATCGCGCTGCACCCGGTGCGCAAGGCCACGCTGCTGATCCCGCTGCTGCGCGCCGAGATTGAGGCGACTGGCGCGGTCTATGGCTATAAGTTGATCGACCAAAGCCTGCGCCAGCCGCCGCCAGACATCGCCGCGCGGATGCGATTGCCTAAGCCGCACAAATTGCTGCACCTGACCGCGCTGCATCTGGCCAATGGCGCGCCCTATGTGCTCGAAGTCCGGTGGATCGATACCAAGGCCGCGCCGCTGGCCGCCAACGGTGATTTCGCCGCGATCAGCGCGAACGAATGGCTGGTGACCAACATCCCGTTCGAGGCGGGCGACATTGCCTTCACTGCAGCGATCGCCGCGCCTGCCGAGGCCGCGCTTTTGCACTGTAATGCGGGCGATGCCCTGTTCGCCATCGAACGCACAACGTCTGGCCAACGCGGCACGATCACCGCAGTACGGCTGCTGTTCCCCCCCGGCTACCGGATGCATACAGCGCTGTAGGGCGGCGCATCCGCCTCCATTGTTGGCTAACCTTTACCAGCCGCAAGATTTGATTTGGTTGCCGCCTGCGCCCCAATCTGACAGGGCCAGCCCAACATCAGTGGCGGAAAAACCAGTGTCCAGCGCGCTTACCCATCTCCAGCGGCTCGAAGCCGAAGCGATCCACATCATGCGCGAGGTGGTGGCCGAAACTGAGCGCCCGGTGATGCTGTATTCGGTCGGCAAGGACAGTGCGGTGATGCTGCATCTGGCGCGCAAGGCGTTCTACCCCTCGCCCCCGCCCTTCCCGCTGCTCCACGTCGACACCACCTGGAAATTTCAAGCGATGTACGAACTGCGCGACCAGATGGCGCGGGATAGCGGAATGGAACTGCTGGTCTATCAGAACCCCGAAGCAGCGGCGCGCGGGATCAATCCGTTCGATCACGGCGCGCTGCACACCGATATGTGGAAGACCGAGGGGCTCAAGCAGGCGCTCGACAAATACGGTTTCGACGCAGCTTTCGGCGGAGCGCGGCGCGATGAGGAAAAGAGCCGGGCCAAAGAGCGTATCTTTTCGTTCCGCAGCGCCAGCCACGGCTGGGATCCCAAAAACCAGCGGCCCGAATTGTGGAACCTCTACAACGCCCGCAAGGCCAAGGGCGAGAGCATTCGGGTGTTCCCGATCAGCAACTGGACCGAGCTTGACGTGTGGCAATACATCCAGCTGAATGAAATCCCGATTGTCCCGCTCTATTTCGCCGCCATGCGCCCCACGGTCGAACGCGACGGGATGCTGCTGATGGTCGATGACGATCGTTTCCCGCTGCTGCCGGGCGAAGTGCCGCAGCTGCGCTCGATCCGGTTCCGCACGCTCGGCTGCTATCCGCTGACCGGCGCGGTTGAGAGCGCCGCCACTACGCTGCCCGAAGTGATCCAGGAAACACTGCTGACCACCACCAGCGAGCGGCAGGGCCGAGCCATCGACAAGGATGCGGGCGGCGCGGGCATGGAAATCAAAAAGCAGCAGGGATACTTTTGATGAGCGGCCCCGCTGACACCCCGGCATATGTCACCGATCAATTGATCGCCGACGATATCGACGCTTACCTCGATGGCCACCAGCACAAGACCATGCTGCGCTTCATCACCTGCGGCTCGGTCGATGACGGCAAGTCAACGCTGATCGGGCGGCTGCTGTATGACAGCAAGATGATCTTCGAAGACCAGCTGAGCGCGCTGGAAAGCGATAGCAAAAAGGTCGGCACGCAGGGGCAGGAAATCGATTTTGCGCTGCTGGTCGACGGGCTGGCGGCAGAACGCGAACAAGGCATCACGATCGACGTCGCCTACCGCTTTTTCAACACCGAAAAGCGCAAATTCATCGTCGCCGATTGTCCGGGGCATGAGCAATATACCCGCAACATGATCACCGGCGCGAGCACGGCTGACCTGGCGGTGATTCTGGTCGATGCGCGCAAGGGCGTGCTGGTCCAGACCCGGCGGCATAGTTACCTGTGCCACCTGATCGGGATCCGCAACGTGGTGCTGGCGGTCAACAAGATGGACCTGGTCGGCTATGATCAGGGCACCTTTGATGCGATCGTCGCGGACTATGCCGTCTTCGCCCAATCGATCGGGATCGAGAGCTTTACCGCGCTGCCGATCTCGGGCTTTAAGGGTGACAATATCACTGGCCCCAGCGCAAATACGCCATGGTATGCCGGGCCCTCGCTGATCGAACATCTCGAAACGGTCGAGCTGGGAACCGCGCGGGCTGCGGCCCAGTCGCTGCGGATGCCGGTCCAGTGGGTCAACCGCCCCAACCTCGATTTCCGAGGCTTTTCTGCACTGATCGCCAGTGGCACGGTCAAGCCGGGCGATGCGGTGCGGGTACTGCCATCGGGCAAGACCAGCACGGTCAGCCGGATCGTCACGCTGGATGGCGATTTGGCTGAGGCCGCTGCGGGCCAATCGGTCACGCTGTGCCTGTCTGACGAAATCGACTGCTCGCGCGGCGATGTGATCGCCGCCGCCGATGCCCCGCCGCAAGTCAGCGACCGGTTCGAAGCTACCTTGGTGTGGCTGAACGACGAGGCGCTGCACGTCGGCCGGGCCTATTGGCTCAAGCTCGCCACGCAGACCGTCTCGGTCCAGGTCCAACAACCCAAATACGAAGTCAACGTCAACACGATGGAGCACATCGCGGTCAAGACGCTCGATCTCAACGCCATCGGCGTGGCCGAAATTGCCACTGACCGCCCGATCGTGTTCGAGTCTTATGCCGAGAACCCGGCGCTGGGCGGGTTCATCCTGATCGACAAACTGACCAACGCCACGGTCGCCGCCGGGATGATGCACTTCAGCCTGCGCCGCGCCCAGAACGTCCACTGGCAGGCGACTGACATCAGCCGCACTGACCATGCGCGGCTGAAGAATCAGGAGCCGCGCGTGCTGTGGTTCACCGGGCTGTCGGGCGCGGGCAAATCGACCATCGCCAACGAGGTGGAAAAGCGGCTCAACCTGATGAACCGCCACACCTTCCTGCTCGATGGCGACAACGTCCGCCACGGGCTCAACAAGGATCTGGGCTTCACCGAGGCCGACCGGATCGAAAACATCCGCCGGGTCGGCGAAGTGGCCAAGCTGATGGCGGATGCCGGACTGATCGTGCTGACCGCGTTCATCAGCCCGTTCCGCGCCGAACGCGATATGGTCCGGGCGATGCTGCCGCCGGGCGAATTTGTCGAAATCCACGTCGATACCCCGCTCGAAGTGGCCGAAGCGCGCGACGTCAAAGGGCTCTACAAAAAGGCCCGAGCGGGCGAGCTCAAGAATTTCACCGGGATCGACAGTCCGTACGAGCCGCCTGAAGAGCCAGAAATCCGCGTCAACACCGCCGAAATGACCGCCGAAGAAGCGGCCGACGCGATCATTCGCCAGCTGATCCCGCTCAAGTAGCCAGCGCCTTCGCCCCTTGCCGACAATTTTACAGGGGTGCATGCGTGCCGCCAGAGAATCGAAAGGGAAGTTCATGCGCCAAATCGATCATTTCATCCACGGCGGCACGGGCGGCCTGCTCAGTACCCGCACAGGCGCGGTGATGGATCCCAA
>JANNYT010000045.1:0-10871 GCA_031410255.1 Novosphingobium sp.
GCTCCGCCGGCCTGATTACTGCCCTGACTATTTCTGGCCCGGCTGCTTCGCAGTCTTCACGTCCCACACCAGCCGCCCGCCGATATAGACCTGCAGCACCTTGGTCTGCGCCAGTTCACGCGGGCTGGCGAGCATCGGGTCGCGGTCGATGAACAGGAAGTCGGCGCGCTCGCCCGGCGCGATCCGGCCAAAGCGGCCCTCAGCATACCCGGCATAGGCTCCGTTGACGGTATAAGCCGCCAAGGCGACTTCGCGGCTGACGCGTTCCTGCGGCTGCCAGCCGCCGGCGGGTTCGCCGTCCAGCCCGGTCCGGCTGATCGCAGCAGCCATTCCGGCGAAGGGATCGGCCAGTTCGACCGGCGCGTCCGATCCGAACACCAGCTTGGCCCCGGCGGCCAGCATAGAATGCCAGGCATAGGCTCCGGCCAGCCGATTTGGCCCCAGCCTCGCCTCGGCCATCAGCCGGTCCGAGGTCTGGTGGACCGGCTGCATCGAGGCGATGATGCCGTTCTTGCCAAACCGCGGAAAGTCAGCCGGATCGACGATCTGGGCATGCTCGATCCGCCAGCGCCGGTCCCCGCCATAGGTCGGCGCGAGGTCCTCTATTGCGCTCAGCACCGCGCTGTTGGCCTCGTCTCCAATCGCGTGGACCGCCACTTGAAAGTGATCGAGCGCCGCGCGGCTCATCAGGTTTTTAAGCTGTGTGTCGGTGGTGATGCGCAAACCCTTGGTGCCCGGCGCATCCGCATAAGGCAGCTTCAGGCTGGCCCCGCGTGAGCCCAGCGCGCCATCGGCATAGAGCTTGACCCCGCCCAGCCGCAGCCGGTCCTGATAGAGCCACGGGGTCGGCTTGGGCCCGGCGATCAGCACCATGTTATCGACGCCCGAGGCATAGCACATCACCCGCAAGCCCAACGTGCCCAGATCCCCGGCGCGGCGATAGGTCTGCCAATCCTGAATTGACGTGCCCATATCGGCGGCGGCGGTAACACCCCGGCTGAACAGAATATTTTGCGCCAGGCTAAAAGCATAGTCGCGGTCTTCGGGGCGCGGTGGCGGGACCACCTTGTCCACCAGCGTGGTCGCCGCATCGACCAGTACACCGCTGGGTTTTCCGCCCACTGCTAGCCGTTCGATCCGCCCACCGGCAGGATCTTTGGTGGCCGCGCTGACCCCGGCCATGGCCAAGGCCTTGCTGTTGGCCCAGCCGGCGTGGCCATCGACCCGTTCCAGCCAAACCGGCCGGTCAGGTACCACCGCGTCGAGTTCAGCCGCCGTCGGAAAGCGCTTTTCGGGCCACAACTCCTGATTCCAGCCGCGCCCCAGAATCCATGGCCGGTCCGGGTGGGCTTTGGCATAGGCACCGATCTTGACCAGCGCCTCAGCCAGCGAGCGCGTCTCGGTTAGGTCCAGCGTCATCGCCGCCAAGCCCACGCCCATGATATGCGCGTGGCTGTCAATCAGCCCCGGCATCAGGAACTGGCCCTTGCCGTCGAGCAGGTAGTCGGCCTTGGGACGCTTATCGCCGCGGTGGAGGACCAGCTTCACCTTGCCATCGTTGTCGATCACAAAGCCGTTGAAGTGATCGAGAGCGTTGTTGGCGTCGAGCGTTACCCCGTCGATGTTGTCGACCAGCGTATCGGCGAAGGCCGGTGCGGTGAAGGCAGGCGCGGTGAGCGCGGTGCTGGCGGCCCCCAGCAGCAATAAAATCCGCATCAAACTTTCCCCTTGCGCGGCAAGCGGCGGACCAGCGCAGAGGTATCCTGCCGCCCGCCGCCCATTGCCTGAACCTCGGCATAGAACTGGTCGATCAGCGCCGCCACCGGCAGCGAGACGCCCAGCGAGCGGCCTTCATCCATCGCCAGGCCCATGTCTTTGCGCATCCAGTCGACCGCAAAGCCGAAATCGAAGCTGTCTTCGCACATCGTCTTCCAGCGGTTGTCCATCTGCCATGATTGCGAGGCACCGCCCGAGATCGCCTGATAGACTTTTTCAAGATCGAGGTGCGCCGCCTCGGCAAAGCGCAGGGCTTCGGACAAGGTGGCCAGAATGCCGGAAAAGGCGATTTGATTAACCATTTTGGTTGTCTGACCTGCGCCAGCTTTACCAACATGGACGATCCGCTTGGTATAGGCCTGCATCACCGGGCTGGCGGCGGCAATCGCCTCGGCGCGGCCGCCGCACATCACGGTCAGCTGGCCGTTCTCGGCCCCCGCCTGTCCGCCGGTCACGGGGGCGTCGACGCAGTGGACCTGCAAGTCGCGCGCCTCGACCGCGATCTGGCGCGCGATCCGCGCCGAAACGGTGGTGTGATCGATAAAGGTCGCGCCCTTGCCAATCGCCGAGAACACCCCGGTAGGCCCCAGCACCACGTCCGCCAGGTCATCGTCATTGCCGACGCAGGTCAGCACCACATCGGCGCCTTCAGCGGCTTCAGCCGGGCTGGCGGCGACGCGCACGCTCAAGCCGGAGTTGGCCGCTTGCCACGCGGCCGCGCGGGCCGGGGTGCGGTTGAAGATGGTCAGGCGGTGCCCGGCTGCGCCGATGTGCCGCGCGATTGCGCCGCCCATGACACCCAGACCGAGGAAGGAGACGTTTTGGGGAGTGCTCATAGTTCCGGCTGTGTAGCGGCTTTTTGGGCAAAGCAAAGCTTTCACCGGCGGGCGCTTTGGGTTACCGCTCCGGCGCCATGAACCTGCCCAGCACCTTGCCCACCTCGCTCCTGACCATCGACCATATCCGCGCTGCTGCTGCGCGGATTGAGGGCGCGGTGGTCAACACCGCGATGGATTACAGCCGCACGCTGTCGCAGATCACCGGCGCGGATATCTGGCTCAAGTTTGAGAACCTGCAATTCACAGCGGCTTACAAAGAGCGCGGCGCGCTCAACGCGATGCTGCTGCTGGGCGGCGAAAAGTGCAATCGCGGCGTGATCGCAGCTTCGGCGGGCAACCATGCGCAAGGGCTGTCGTACCACGGCGCGCGGCTGGGCGTGCCGGTGACTATCGTGATGCCGCGCACCACGCCGACGGTAAAGGTGATGCAGACCGAAGTGCTGGGCGGCACCGTGATCCTGCACGGCGAAACGTTCGACGAAGCCTATGCCCACGCCCGCCAGCTGGAAGACGAGCTGGGGCTGACATTTGTCCACCCGTTCGATGATCCGCATGTCGCCGCCGGGCAGGGTACCGTGGCGCTTGAAATGCTCGAGGAAGTGCCCGAGCTCGATATGCTGGTGATCCCGATCGGCGGGGGCGGGCTGGCTTCGGGGATGGGCACGGCGGCGCGCGCGATCAATCCTGATATCGGCCTGATTGGGGTGGAGGCGCAGCTGTTTCCCTCAATGTACAACCGCCTCAAGCTGACCGATCTGCCGTGCGGCGGCGATACGCTGGCCGAAGGTATCGCGGTGAAGGAGCCGGGCTCGTTCACCTCAAAGGTGCTTGAGGGGCTGCTCGACGATATTCTGTTGGTCACCGAGGCGCAGCTGGAAACCGCAGTGTCGCTGCTGTTGCAGATCGAAAAGACCGTGGCCGAAGGCGCCGGCGCGGCGGGGCTGGCGGCGGTGCTGGCCTATCCCGAGCGGTTCAAGGACCGCAAGGTCGGGATCCCGATCTGCGGCGGCAACATCGACACCCGCCTGCTGGCCAACGTGCTGCTGCGCGATCTGGCCCGTTCTGGGCGTCTGGCCCGGCTGCGCCTGACCCTTCAGGACCGGCCCGGCGCGCTGTTCAAGGTGATGGGCGAATTTGACCGGCATAATGTCAACATTATCGAAATCTATCACCAGCGGATCTTCACGCATTTGCCGGCCAAGGGCCTGACCGCCGACATCGAATGCGAAGCACGCGACAAGAACCAGCTCGACGGCCTGATCGCCAGCCTGCGGGCGGCCGGGTATGAAGTGGATTCGGTCGAACTGGGTTGAGTGTTGAGCGCAGCTCGACTGTGCACAGTAACAATTCATTTACCCTCATTTGTGGTTAAAAGACTTTCAACGCGCCCTTTGCAGAGGCATAGTGCGACCTGCATTCCGCTTTAAGGGATTTTGGCGCTTCGTGACGGCCCCGGTTCGATTTCCCCGTTTTTTCGTCACGAGCCCTGCGCCGTGCCCCTATCTGGCTGGGCGCAGCGAGCGCAAGGTGTTCACCGAGCTCAAGGGTCCGCATGCGGGCGAACTGAACGACGCGCTGGGCCGGATCGGGTTCCGCCGCAGCCAGACGGTGGCTTACCGGCCCAGCTGCATCGATTGCGCGGCTTGCGTTTCGGTGCGGGTGCTGGCGGACGAATTCCGCCCCTCGACCACGCAGAAACGCAACCTCAAACGCAACAGCGATCTGGTCGCCACAATCTGCCGGCCCTGGTCGACGGCTGAGCAGTTTGAACTGCTCCAGCGCTATCTGGGCGAACGCCACCCCGGCGGCGGGATGACCAACATGGACGATGTCGATTTTGCCGACATGGTCGAACATACGCCGGTCGATAGCTGGGTGGTCGAATACCGCGAACCCACCACCGATGGCACGCCGGGCAAGCTGGTCGGCGCCTGCCTGACTGACCGGCAGGGCGATGGCTTGTCGATGATCTACAGCTTTTATGAGCCCGACCAGCCGGGCCGCGCCGGGCTGGGCAACTACATCATCCTCGATCACATCCGCCGCGCCGGGCTTGAGGGCCTGCCCTATGTTTACCTGGGTTACTGGGTCGAAGGGTCGGTGCGGATGCAATACAAGATCCGCTACCGACCGCTCGAACGCTTGACCCGCGACGGCTGGCTGCGCTTCAGCGAAGACCAGCAAGACCGCCTGATCACCGCCGCAATCGCGCTCCACAACGCGCCGGCAAACCCGCTCCCCGGCGCCACCAAGGACGGCGCGCATGGGGCGCAGGAGCAGTATCGGGTGGCGGAAGTCTGAGCCTTCCTAGCGCGCGGCCAAGACCCAGTGGCGCGCGGTTTCCATGACACTGTCATGCCCCGCCGCTGCGTCGGCAGCACTGTTTTCGGCTGCAATGTCTGGCAGCAAGCCTGCGTCTGGGGGATGGCCCGGCGGAAAATAACCCATGATCGGCAGATCGAACTCCAGTCCGCTTTCGGGTAGTCGCACAAAGAAGAACGCCCCGCCGTTAATTCCGCGCTGGTTGCCCCCGGTCGTGCCACCGATCAACTTGCCCAGTCCAAGACTTCGCGTCAGACTGGCAAACTGAAAAGTTGCGCTGCTGTTCTGCGGGCTCGTCAGCACCGCCATCGGGACGATTACGCGCGGCCCCTGCGCGGCGATCACGCCGTTATCTGTGCGTTTGAGACGGAAATAGCGGTCGTTGAACGGCTCAGCGTCGGCACCCCAATTGCGAAAGTTGTCATCCCAGGTGTCGAGGTAAGGGTCGAGCGCCTTGGGGGTCTGGCGATAGCGGACCAGCCGGTCGGCCGGTGGCCGCTGAATGTCGGTTCCGCTCAGTCGTGCCAGGATCAGGTCTCCGCAATCATTGCCACCTTCATTCTGGCGCAGGTCGACAATCAGCCCCTTGGCCCCAGTCAGGCTGGACAGCCGGTCATTGAGCCAGCCCTGCCAATCCCATTTGCTGTCATAGACCGCCCAACTGTCCATGGTCAGCACCGCGACCTCGTCCTCGCCCATCTGCCACTGCCATAGCGGCGCGGCACTGCTTGGATCGGTCGCTTGGACTAAGCTGACGCGCCGCGCTAGGTCGATTGGAGGTAATTCGATCAAGGTGTCAGCCGCGGCGCCCGGCGCGCGGGTGCGCAACTGGAAAATGCCGCGCCTGGGAGCGCCGTAAAGCAGTCCGTAGAACACATCGAACGTCTCGATTGCATCCGTGCCTGTGGGGGAGAGCAACGCGCGCCGCTTGCCGTCGTTGCTGCCATCTGCGCGCACATAGGGAAGCAATCTGGCCAATATTTCGGGGCTGGGCACACCGTTCACTGCTTTGACAACACTGCCGACTGGCACCGCGGCTGCCGCGCTGTGGTCTTGCGTGACCACCATGCAGCCTGCGATCCAGCGAAATGCGAACGGCAAGCTGCTATGTCCGCCAAACAGCTGCTGCGCCACTGCCTTTTTTTGGTTGAAGAAATTGGGATAGGAATGCCCGCAGCGAATCGTGGCCAGAAACCGCGCCAGGTTCAAATACCGCACTTCGAGCGATTGTGAGGCCCGCCATTGCTGATCGAGCCGCGCGATCCCGCGCTCGAACGCTGCTGGGCTGAGGTAGCGGAACAGGCCCGGGTGAATCGCCGCGAGCGCCGCGCCGACGATGCGGATATCTTCGCTGCGCCCGGGGGCTGCGCGCGCAGCGGCGGGCAGGGCCAGTGCCGCCGATGTCAGCGTGGCAGTGGTCAGGAAGCTTCTGCGATCAATCATGAGCTGGGGTTTGTCAGATGATTTGCTTGGGCGCGCCTCAATTCACGCCACTGCGGGGCTATTCCGCTTTTGAGACGCGGCGGCGATAGTGCGATGGCGCTTCGCCAAGTGCGGCAATAAAGGCGCGGTTGAAGCTGGCCTTCGAACCGAAGCCCTCTTCCAGAGCGATGGTCAGCAAATCTGCGGTGTCGCCGCTGCGCAGCCGCTCTGCCACCGCCTCGGCGCGAAGCCGAGCGATGAAGCTGGCGAAATTGACGCCTTCACCTTGGTTGATCGCGCGGCTGAGGTAGCCGGTGTTGGTGCCGATCAGCCGGGCGAGCCGGGCGAGCGTCAGGTCGGGTTCGCGGGCCCAGCCGTGCGAGCGGACCAGTTCGCCCCACGTGCGCCCTTGGGCGGCCCAATCGCGGCGTTCGGTCGGCAGGTCGGTAACCGGCTCGGTCTGCAGCTGCGCGAGGTGCGGGAAGGGCTGCGCGGCGTGGCGCCACCCCTCAATCCCCAGGAACAACGCGCAAGCCGCGATCGCCAGATAGAGCCCCATCAGGCCAAGATAGCCCAGCGGTGCGAATAGGTCCCAGATCAGGTATGCCGCCCACACTGCAAACAGCAACGCCAGTGCGCCTAGCGCGGCGGCCAGCCAGCGCCCGGCATAGCGTGTTTCATCGGCAACATGCTGACCCAGCGCGGCCCTGTAGTCTGCAAACTGCCGTGCGGCGGACCGCCCATACCACAGCACCTGCGCCAGCAGTGCGCCGCCAGTCAGCAGGCCATAGCCGGTCACCGAAATGTTTTCCCACGCCAACTTGGCAGTAAATGGCAGCAGGAAGCAGGCGGTCAGATAGGCAAATTGGAATGCAGCGGGGATCAAGTGCTGCGCTCCGCCGCGCGGCCACTGCCCTTCGGTCAGCGCCTTGAGGTACAGCCAGCCTAGCGGCGCGACCGTCAGGGTCAGCTGGAACGGAGCAAAGCTGAGCCAGCGCCATTTGTCATAGAACCCCGCGAAACCGATCAGCCACGGCATCACGATCATGGCCATCACCAACAACAACGCCGCCAACGTGCGGTTGGCGGCGCGGTTGTTAATCGTTCGGGTCAGTGCGACCGAAAGCAGCAGAAGTTGAATGACGGCAACGGTAAGCACCGCCGTCCGCCATCCAAAAGTCAGCCCATCGAGCACTGCGCCGATCGGGTCGGTTTAAGCCGGCAGGCCCGAAATCGCCTTCACTTCCATGAAGTCCTTCAGCCCGAACAGCCCGCCTTCGCGGCCGTTGCCCGATTGCTTGTAGCCGCCGAAAGGTGCGCCTGGCGCGGGGCCCCAGGTGTTGATCGCGACCATCCCGGCTTCGAGCAGCGGGGCGACCTTGGCCGCCTCGGCTGGATCGCCCGAGATCACGGCTGACAGGCCGTAAGCGGTGTCGTTGGCAATCTCGATCCCTTGATCGAGGCTGTCATACGGCATCAGGGTGGCCACCGGGCCGAAGGTCTCTTCCTTGGCGATGCGCATGTCCGGCGTCACGTCGGCGAAGACGGTCGGCTTGATGAAATAGCCGCGGTTGAGGTCGGCCGGACGGTCGGTCCCGCCGGTGATCAGGGTCGCGCCTTCATCGATGGCGGACTGGATCAGTTCCTGAATCTTGTCGAACTGCGCCTTGTTGACCACCGGGCCGATGTGCATGCCTTCTGCCAGCGGATCGCCCACCGGGGTCGCTTCAAACATGGCCTTGGCAAACGCTGCGGCTTCGGCCTGACGCTCACGCGGGACCAGCACGCGGGTTGGCGCGATGCAGCTTTGGCCGGTGTTGACCAGTACGCCTTGCAGCGTGCCGGGCAGAACCGCGTTGAAGTCGGCATCGGGCAGGACCAGGTTGGGCGACTTGCCGCCCAGTTCCTGATGCACGCGCTTGACCGTATCGGCGGCAGCCTTGGCCACCATGATGCCAGCGCGGGTCGATCCGGTGAAGCTGACCATGTCGATCCCGGGGTGCGACGAGATTGCGGTGCCGACGCCCGGACCATCGCCCTGGATCAGGTTGAACACGCCCGGCGGCACGCCCGCCGCATCAAGGATTTCAGCGAAGATCGCCGCGTTGGTCGGGCATTCTTCCGAAGGCTTGAGGATCATGGTGTTGCCCGCCGCGATCGACGGGGCAACCTTGAGTGCGATCTGGTTAAGCGGCCAGTTCCACGGGGTGATCATGCCGACCACGCCGATTGGTTCGTAGACGATCGTGTTGGCGCCCTGCTTTTCGCTGAAGGTGAAGTTTTTGAGCGCTTCGATCGTGCCCATGAAGCCGCCAATCCCGGCGCCAACTTGCGCCATTTCAGCAAAGCTGACAGGCGCGCCCATTTCTTCGGCCATCGATTGGGCCAGATCCTTGGCGCGCTTTTTGTACTCGACGACAATCCGCTCCAGCAGCGCAATGCGTTCTTCGCGAGTGGTCTTGCGGAAGGTTTTGTATGCGCGGCGCGCGGCGGCGACGGCGGTATCGACATCGGCCTTGGTGCCCAGCGTGATCGCCGTGCAAGCCTCTTCGGTGCCGGGACTGATCACTTCATGGCGGGTCCCGCCCTGGCTATCTACCCACTTGCCGTCGATGTAATTTTGCAGCCGTTCGCGCATTGCGAATCTCCCTTTAATGGATCGATTAACTCGGAGCCCATTTCGGGGTGCGACGCGCGGATTGCAAGATGCAATCGACAAGGCGGGCAACACGCTGGCCGCGCTGCCCGCTTGTCAGATCCGCCAGATCAAAGCTTCTTGAGCACCGTGTCGATCGGCAGCACTTCGCCGTTGCTTGCCACCAGACCGCCGCCGCTAAGCTTCGCGGTAGAGCCATCATCGGCTGTCACCGTCATCGCCGCACCATTCCTCGCAAAGCTGACCCAGCCGCTGCCCATGGTCCGCATTTTCACGGGTTTGCCGCCATTGGCATCAATCGCCTTGCCCAGATCCTCAAGCGTCACCGCGCCCGGCATGACATGGCCGCGCAGCACCGCCGCGAGCACAGCCTGTTGATCTGGCGCGGCCAACGCCGCACCCTTTTCTCCCAGCGCGCTGAACGCAGCGTCGGTCGGCGCGAGCAGCGTATAGCCGCCCTTGCCAGCGAACACTCCGTCGAGCCCGGTTGATTTGAGCCCGGCGGCCAAAGTCTTGAACTGGCCATCGTTGACCACCGCATCGGCAATCGATTGATCGGATTGCGCAGCGGCCGGCGCCTTGCCACTGGCATCGGTGGCCGGTTTGGAACAGCCCGGCAGCGCCACCAGCGCGGCCGCAGCGAACAGAGGAAATATACGCATAATCAGACCTTTCCAGTCGCTCGGGTTAGCTCAGCAGCTCAATTGCTGCGACGATCAACTGGGTCTTGGTATCGACCTGGTAGACGTAGCCATCGTTGTAGCGATAGCGGCTATCCGGACCGTCGGCATAGCGGTCGCGGTAGCTGTAGGGGACGTTGTAGGCGTCATAACCCAGCGGCATGCGCTGGCCAACATTGAAGGTATCACCCGTCAGTAGCGCAGCGACTGACTGGATCGCACTGGTCTGCGGATCGACGCGGTAGATCGCCCCGTCGAAATAGCGGTAATCGTTGCCGAGCCCATAATAGTCCGAATAATAGGACGACAGCGGGGTGGGCTGCCACCCGCTGGGCCACGGATTGCCAACCGCCAGCGCGCCGCCGAGCAGCGGGTAATAGCCCGAGACCACGCCATTCGATGTCAGCCGGACCAGATTGCCGTCGAAGTAACGATAGCCGGTGCTGTCGCTTAGCCCGCGCAGGCCAAACCAGTTGCCGTCATAGCGGCGCAGGTCATCCTGCTTGGCGAGGCCGGGCGGCATGCAGCCGTTGTGCTTTTTGGCCAGACCGGGCGGGCACCCGGTGACGAGACCATGGTTGTCATAATCGCGCCAGCTGATCCGGGCTGGCTGAACGTTGCGAACGATCACCTGACCAGCGCCTTGGCCGCGGCTTTCCCCGCGATCGACGTCATTACCATTACTGTTGCCGTTGTTGCCGCGTGCTTCGCCCTGCGCCTGTGCTGGAAGCTGGCGCTGTTTGTCAGCATGGCCCTGATCGGTGCGGACGTTGCGCTCGCTCATTCCGCGATTGGGCTGGGGTGCAGCAGCTTGGCCCCCACCATTGCCGCCGGCTTTGCCGTTGCCACGCTCACCTTTGTCTGCGCCATTGCCGCCGCCGCGGGGGGCTTCAGCTTGGGAACCGTTGCCGCCCCCATTGCCGCCAGCGTGGCCCTTGCCGCCGCCCGGGTCAGCCTGGACGGTGGCAGCGGCCAGCGCAGCAATTGCGATCGAGCTCAGCAGGTAGCGCATCAGAATTCTCCTTCGTGCAAAGTCCCAACGCGCCAGCGCCTTGTTACGTTCCCGCCTCAGCGCTGCGGTACAGCGCGGCTTCGGCGGCGCGGCGGCGGACCAATCCGGGCAGGCGCATGCCCCCAGCGTTGACCCATTTACCGAATTCATCTGCTGCTTGGGCG
>JANNYT010000046.1:0-1570 GCA_031410255.1 Novosphingobium sp.
CCCGAACCTTCGCGAACTCGGCGATGGCTGAAATGCGTTCATCGTCACTCAACCAGTCCATTGCGAACAATCGGCCAAATAGTTGTGCCGGATTGTTGTAAGGAGCGCTCGGCCATCCCTCAGAATCGGCGCCTGAAGAGCACGACAACTCATTCAAACCCAATTTTGCGACTTCAGCCTGATCAAATGTGTGCGGCAAAACCACGAAACACTCGTCGAGCCATTTCCCCTCGGCATTTGGCTCATGGTGCCAGAGAAACTGCGCACCTTCCAAATCCACAAAGTCCAGATTTTCGCGAACATATCGACGAATTCTAGCGGCTACGTTTTGGGCCTTAGTCATACTTACCTCTCACAAAGGAATGTTATCATGCTTCTTCCACGGATTCTCCAAGCTCTTCCCCCGCAGCTTCCTTAGCCCCAAGGCAATCCGCCGCCGCGTCGAATGCGGGTGGATCACCTCGTCGATGAAGCCCTTGCTCGCCGCGACGAACGGGTTCGCAAACCGGTCTTCGTATTCGCGGGTTCGCTCGGCGATCTTGTCGGGGTCGCCGATGTCCGAGCGGAAGATGATCTCGACCGCGCCTTTCGCGCCCATCACGGCGATTTCGGCGGTCGGCCAGGCGTAGTTGAGGTCGCCGCGCAGGTGCTTTGAGGCCATCACGTCATAGGCCCCGCCATAGGCCTTGCGGGTGATCACGGTGATCTTGGGCACGGTCGCCTCGGCATAGGCGAACAGCAGTTTCGCGCCGTGCTTGATGATCCCGTTATGCTCTTGCGCGGTGCCGGGGAGGAAGCCGGGGACATCGACAAAGGTCAGGATCGGCACGTTGAAGGCATCGCAGAACCGCACGAATCGCGCGGCCTTTTTCGATGAATTTATGTCGAGACAGCCTGCCAGCACCGTGGGCTGGTTGGCGACCACGCCGACCGAGCGCCCTTCAATCCGCCCGAACCCGCAGAGGATGTTCCCGGCGTGCATGGGCTGGACCTCAAAGAACTCGCCCTCGTCGAGCACCTTCTTGACCACCTCGTGCATGTCGTAGGGCTGGTTGGCGTTGTCCGGGATCAGCGTGTCGAGGCTGGCCTCGAGCCGGTCCCACGGATCGTCGGTGGGCCGCTGCGGCACCTCCTCGCGATTGTTGAGCGGCAGGAAATCGAAGAAATCGCGCGCGGTCAGCAGCGCCTCGATATCGTTTTCGAGCGCAAGATCGGCGACCGAAGTCTTGGTGGTGTGCGTCACCGCACCGCCGAGTTCCTCCTGCGTGACGATCTCGTTGGTCACGGTCTTGACCACGTCCGGCCCGGTGACGAACATGTACGAGCTGTCCTTCACCATGAAGATGAAGTCGGTCATCGCCGGGGAATAGACCGCGCCGCCCGCGCAAGGCCCCATGATCAGGCTGAGCTGCGGCACCACGCCGCTGGCCAGCACATTGCGCTGGAAAATCTCGGCATAACCGCCGAGGCTGGCGACGCCCTCCTGAATCCGCGCACCGCCCGAGTCATTGAGGCCGATGACGGGCGCGCCGACTTTCATCGCGTTGTCCATGATCTTGCAGATCTTCAT